>NZ_CVTX01000158.1:16749-112180 GCF_900005715.1 Pseudomonas sp. 34 E 7 | reverse complement strand
TGGCGGGTTTTATGGCCTGATGCTGGCGCGTGCCGGGTTCGACGTGCATTTTCTGCTGCGCAGCGAATACGCAGTGGTCAGCAAGCAGGGTCTGCGCCTCAACAGCAGCGTGCATGGCAACCTGCACCTGCATCCGGTGCAGGCGTATGCCAACGCTGCGGATATGCCGCCGTGCGATTGGCTGCTGGTGGGTACCAAATCCACCGGCAATGCCGACCTAGCCCCGACCATCGCCCAGGTTGCGGCGCCGGATGCCAAGGTGGTGCTGTTGCAAAACGGCCTGGATGTCGAGGACAGCCTGCGTGAACACCTGCCGCCGTCGCTGCACTTGCTCGGCGGCCTGTGTTACATCGGCGTGCATCGCACCGCGCCGGGCGTCGTCGAGCATCAGGCGCTGGGGCGGGTCAACCTGGGCTATCACAGCGGCACCGCAGCCAGCGATGAAGCGCGGCAGCAGGCGATTGTCGAAGAAGGGGCCGGCCTGTTTCATCAAGCGGGTATCGAGTCCCAGGCCATGACCAGCGTGCATCAGGCCCGCTGGCATAAACTGGTGTGGAATGTGCCGTTCAACGGCCTCTCGGTTTTGCTCGGCACCGGGACCCGCGCGCTGATGGCGGATGAATCCAGCCGTGCGCTGATTCAGGCGCTGATGGCCGAAGTGGTGCAGGGCGCTCACGCCTGTGGCCATGACATTGCCGCGAGCTACGCCGGGCAGATGTTTGCCATGACCGAAACCATGGACGACTACCTGCCCAGCATGTATCACGATCACGTGCACAAGCGTGCGCTGGAACTGGCGGCCATCTATGCGCGACCCTTGGCCGCCGCCAAAGCGGCCGGCTGCGAATTGCCGCGCATGCAGGCGCTTTACCAGGCCTTGAGTTTTATTGATCGGCACAATCGCTGATTCGGGGGCACTGACATGGTGAAGGGATTGAGCGACAAACTGGTGCTGGCGATTTCATCGCGAGCCTTATTCGATTTGAGCGAAAGCCACAAGGTCTATCTCGCCGAAGGCGTGGAGCCGTATCGCCAGTACCAGATCGAGCACGAGGAGGAAATCCTTGAACCCGGCGACGCGTTCCCGCTGGTCAAGAAACTGCTGAGCCTCAATGCCAGCCTCGGGCGCGCCCGTGTCGAGGTGGTATTGGTGTCGCGCAACAGCGCCGATACCGGCCTGCGAGTGTTCAACTCGATCCAGCATTACGGCCTGGACATTTCCCGCGCCGCTTTCGTTGGAGGGCGTAGTCCCTATCCGTATTTAGCCGCCTTTGGTTGCCATCTGTTTCTGTCGACCCATGCAGAAGATGTGCGCAGTGCGCTCGACGCCGGTTTTGCCGCAGCGACGATCCTGTCGGGTGGCCCGCACCGGGCATCAAGCGAGGAACTGCGCATCGCCTTCGATGGCGATGCGGTGCTGTTCTCCGACGAGTCCGAGCGCGTCTATCAGGCCGGCGGCCTGGAAGCGTTCCAGGCCAGCGAACGAGAGTCGGCGCGCGAGCCGTTGCACGGCGGCCCGTTCAAGGGCTTCCTGGCGGCGCTCAACCTGTTGCAGCGTGAGTTCGCCGACGAGGCGTGCCCGATTCGCACGGCACTGGTCACCGCGCGCTCGGCGCCGTCCCACGAGCGGGTCATTCGCACCTTGCGTGAATGGGATATCCGCCTGGATGAATCGTTGTTCCTGGGTGGCCTGGATAAATCCGCGTTCCTGGAAGCCTTCGCCGCCGATGTGTTCTTCGATGACCAGGTCGGCCATTGTGAGCGCGCCAGGGAGGTCGTGGCCACCGGGCATGTGCCCCATGGCATCAGTAATGAGTTGAAAATCCAGAGCGAGAGCTGAGCCGCACTGCTCGAGGCGCTGCTAAGCTCATTTGATCTCCGCCAGCCTGGCAACCCAGGGGGTTCTATGATTCGTTCGATGCTGTACGCCACGGATCTTGGCCTGTATGCACCGTATGTCATGCAACATGCCCTGGCGTTGGCGCGAACGTTCAAGGCCGATTTATATGTGATTCATGTGGTGGAGCCCATCGGGCTGTTCGCTGAATCGGTGTTGCAGAGCTACCTTGATGAAAAGGCCCTCAGCGAATGGCAGCGCCAGGGGCTGACCACGGTCATGGCGACGATCGAGCAACGGGTGCTCGACAGCTTTCGCGAGGAGCTGGGGGATGGGGAGCAGGACCTGAAGTTGATTCGTTCGGTGCGGGTGATCCAAGGGGACCCCTGCGAAGTGATTCTCGACCAACTGCATAAGCTTTGCGTCGACCTGTTGATCGTCGGCAGTCATAGCCATGCCAGCGCAGCGGCTACACCGCTTGGGCGTACCGCTGCGCGCCTGGTGCAGGTGGCGAGTGTGCCGGTTTACCTGGTGCCGTCGCTGCAACGTCGGCGCAGTGATGATATTGATCGGTAAAAAACGATAAAAAGTTCTAGATTTATATATCTTACCTTTAATATAGTTATATACCGTCGCTGATACCCGTGGCGTCTATCTGCTTTGAGGGATTCATATGAAGCTTCAACAACTGCGCTACATCTGGGAAGTGGCGCACCACGACCTCAACGTTTCCGCAACCGCTCAAAGCCTCTACACGTCGCAACCCGGTATCAGCAAGCAGATCCGCCTGCTCGAAGACGAGCTGGGCGTCGAAGTATTCGCGCGCAGCGGCAAGCACTTGACCCGCGTCACGCCGGCGGGCGAGCGCATCATTACCACGGCCGGCGAGATCCTGCGCAAGGTCGAGAGCATCAAGCAGATCGCCCAGGAATTCTCCAACGAGAAGAAGGGCACCTTGTCGATCGCCACCACCCACACCCAGGCACGCTACGCCTTGCCGCCGGTGATCCGCGATTTCATCAAGCAATACCCTGACGTGGCGTTGCACATGCACCAGGGCTCGCCGATGCAGATCGCCGAAATGGCCGCTGACGGCACCGTCGATTTCGCTATCGCCACCGAAGCCCTGGAACTGTTCGGTGACCTGGTCATGATGCCGTGCTACCGCTGGAACCGTTGCGTGGTGGTGCCGCAGGGACACCCCTTGGCCAAGTTGCCGAAGCTGACCCTGGAAGCCTTGGCCGAATTCCCGATCGTGACCTACGTCTTCGGGTTCACCGGGCGTTCCAAGCTCGACGAAGCCTTCAGCCACCGCGGTCTTACCCCGAAGGTGGTGTTTACCGCAGCCGACGCCGATGTGATCAAGACTTACGTGCGCCTGGGCCTGGGCGTGGGCATCGTCGCCAAGATGGCTGTCGACACCCAGCTCGATAAAGACCTGGTGGTGCTTGATGCCAGCGAGCTGTTCGAATCCAGCGTGACCAAGATCGGTTTCCGGCGTGGCACGTTCCTGCGCGGTTTCATGTGCGATTTCATCGAGAAATTCGCACCGCACCTGACCCGCGAAGTGATGGCCAAGGCGATCCAGTGCCACAACAAGCAGGAACTGGAAGCGTTGTTCGACGGCGTTGAACTGCCGGTTCACTAAAGCGGCTCAGCGGGCCTCGGTCACGGTGAAGTATTGCCGGGCGCCCGCCACCAGAATCTCCACCTCGTCATCGATGCACTTGCCCAGCAGGCTCTTGCCCAACGGAGCGCGCGGGGTGATGACGGTAACGGGTTGCCCGACTACCTCCACCTTCAACCCCGCCGCATCCGGCGCCAGGAACAGCCACTGCTGGCGACCGTCCTCGTCTTCCAGACCGACCAGGGTGCCGAGTTCTATCCCGCGCTGATCATCGTAGGCACGCAGCTGCAGATTCTGGCACAGCACCAGCGATTGCCTGATTTCCTCGACTCGCCTGGCTTGTCCGGTCGCCAGGTACGAGGCCTCAAGGCCTAGGGTGTCGTATTTGTTCTCGGCGATGTTTTCTTCGTGGGTCGCCGTCTCGTAAGCGGTCTGCGCGGCGCGTTGGAGGACATCGAGGTCGACTGTCAGCTTTTCCAGAATCAATTGAAGGACGGCGTGTTTATTCATGGCTGTGCTTGATCATTCGCAGAATTGCAGGACATTTGCCCGGCTTTTTTCGTTCGGGGCGTTCTGGTCCTGTTGCAGCCAGAACTGGCATTTGGGGTTGGACAAATTGCGCGCATTGTTTCGCGCCTGCTCCAGGGTTTGTTGTTGCTCCTGCTTTTGCAGGTTCTGCTGGTACTGCTCAAACATGCGGTTGGTCGGCTCCGGTTCAGCCGCAGGCGGTTTGCCCAACTGTTGAACGGCCTGGGCCACCGGCGCCAGGCTCTGCGGGAACAGGTAGCGCGAGGCCAGCCAGGTGGTCAGCGCGATGGCGATAAACCCCAGCCACACGCCTGCGGCAATGGCGATGCACAGTTTGAACAGCGACGTCGGACGGTCGGACATGGTGGCCTCCTGGCAAGCATTGACGGCAAGTTGGCGATTGTCGCACAGCCACTGTGCAGAATAATCGTGATCAAGCCTTCTGCATCGGCGCATTTATGCGGACAATCGAGCCTTTGAGCACTGGAGCCCGGAATGAAAGCCCGCTGGGATATTTTTTGCAGTGTCGTCGACAACTACGGCGACATTGGCGTGACCTGGCGACTGGCCCGGCAATTGATCGCCGAGCACGCGTGCGCTGTGCGCCTGTGGGTCGATGACCTGCGCGCCTTTGAGCGCATGTGCCCGCAGATCGATGTCAGCCTGGAGCAGCAGTGGCAAGAGGGCGTCGACGTGCGCCACTGGCCGAGCGAATGGGCGCCGACCCCGGCGGCCGATGTGGTGATCGCGGCGTTTGCTTGCCAACTGCCGGCTGACTACATGGAAGCCATGGCCGCGCGCGCGCGCACGCCGTTGTGGATGAACCTGGATTACCTCAGTGCCGAGGACTGGGTGGTGGGCTGTCACCGCCTGCCGTCGGTGAAGTTCAAGGGGGTGCAGAAGCACTTCTTTTTTCCTGGCTTTCGCCCAGGCACTGGCGGGCTGTTGCGTGAAGCAGGGTTGCTGCAGCAGCGTCAGGCTTTTCAGCAGGACACCCATGCGCAGCGCCAATTCCTGCAGACCCTGGGCGTGTTTCCGGTAGCCGATGCGCGGCTGATCTCGCTGTTCGCCTACGAAAACGCCGGGCTGGGCAGTTGGCTGGACGTGTTGTCGACAGACGGGCGTGCCACTCATCTGTTGGTGCCGGAAGGACGCATCCTGGGCGATGTGCAACGCTGGCTGGGCGAGGAAGGGCTCACGGCCGGGGCGATTCATCAGCGCGGGGCGTTGACCGTGCAGGTGCTGCCGTTCGTGCGCCAGGCGCAGTACGACAAATTATTGTGGTGCTGTGAGCTGAATGCCGTGCGTGGCGAGGATTCGTTCGTGCGCGCCCAGTGGGCCGGGCGCCCGTTGCTGTGGCACATCTATCGTCAGGACGAAGACATCCACCTGGACAAGCTCGATGCCTTTCTCGAGCTGTACACCGCCGCCTTGTCGCCGGCGGCCAAGGCGGCGCTGGTTGCACTGTGGCAAGCCTGGAACACCGAGGGCGATATGGCCCAGCCGTGGAAAACGCTGCAGGAGCACTGGCCGGAACTCAACGGACATGCGCAGAACTGGTGTCTGGAACAGGCCTTGCAGGCCGATCTTGCGACGGCGCTGGTACAGTTTTATGAAAGTTGGATATGATACGCCACCTTGATTTTTGTAAATCCCATCCAAATTTCGGATATATGCAATGAAAACTGGTAAAGAACTGAAACCCGGTACAGTGATCCGTCTCGAAAACGACCCTTGGCTGGTTCAGAAAGCTGAGTTCACCAAGTCCGGTCGTAACAGCGCCATCATGAAGACCAAGCTGAAGAACCTGCTGACCGGTTACAAGACCGAGATCGTCTACAGCGCCGATGACAAACTGGACGACGTAATTCTCGACCGCAAGGAAGCGACCCTGTCCTTCATCAGCGGCGACACCTACACGTTCATGGACACCACCGACTACACCATGTACGAGCTGAACGCTGAAGATATCGAAGCCGTTCTGCCGTTCATCGAAGAAGGCATGGAAGACGTCTGCGAAGCTATTTTCTTCGAAGAGCGCCTGGTTTCCGTAGAGCTGCCGACCACTATCGTGCGTAAAGTTGCCTACACCGAAGGTTCCGCTCGCGGTGACACTTCCGGCAAGGTGATGAAGCCTGCCAAGCTGAGCAACGGTACCGAACTGCAAGTGGCCGATTTCATCGAAATCGACGACCTGATCGAGATCGACACCCGTGAAGGTGGTTCGTACAAAGGTCGCGCCAAGAAGTAATTCCTGCGCCGCGATACGAACGAAAAAGCCCGACCATGTGTCGGGCTTTTTTATGCGTGCAGGGTTTACACCGGCATACCGGCCGGGTCCAGTTTGCGGGCGTAGCGCTCGGCGCGCTGGCTGGCATCGGTGGTGTAATGGTCCCGTTCAGGGCGACAGTGGTTAAACGGTTACGTGCAGACGCACATCAACGTTGCCGCGAGTGGCGTTGGAGTACGGGCAGACCTGGTGAGCGGCGTCGACCAGCGTTTGCGCATCATCCTGGGCCAGGCCTGGCAGGCTGATGTGCAGGTCGATGTCCAGGCCGAAACCGCCGGGTATCTGACCGATGCCAACGTGGGCGGTGATCGAAGCGTCATCCGGGATTTTGCGTTTGGTCTGGCCGGCGACGAATTTCAATGCGCCGATGAAGCAGGCCGAGTAGCCGGCGGCGAACAGTTGCTCTGGATTGGTGGCCTGACCGCCGGCACCGCCCAATTCCTTGGGCGTGGAGAGTTTGACGTCGAGGATGTTATCGCTGGAGACAGCGCGACCATCACGGCCGCCGGTGGCGGTGGCTACTGCGGTATAGAGCGTTTGCATGGTGTCGTCCTCTGATTATTAGCGCTAAATGTTTGCGCGCTAAGTAGTTGGTGAGGTGAATGTATAGCGCTAATGTTTAGTGCGCAAGATAAATTCACAAATATTTTCAGGCGATGGGAAAACAAGGTGGGAGGGGGCACATCTTAATGCCAGTCAGTTAAGGCTTTTTTTGTAGGAGCGAGCTTGCTCGCGAAAAACTCACAGACACCGCATTCATTCAGGAAGTACGCGTTATCGTTGACGTTTTTCGCGAGCAAGCTCGCTCCTACAGGATTTGGTGCTTCTTTAGATTGCGCTCTGCAGGTTGCTGCGCAAAGCAATCAAATCCGCCTGCAGCTTGCGTAACTGCTCCAATTCCATCCCGCTGGCCCCCAGGATGCACTGCGGGATCCCCATGGCCTGGTCCTGCAGCGCCCGCCCGGCAGCGGTCAACTCCACCACCACCACGCGCTCATCTTCGCGGCTGCGGGTGCGGCTCAACAGGCCTTCGGCTTCCAGGCGCTTGAGCAAAGGCGTGAGGGAGCCGGGATCGGTGAGCAGGCGGGTGCTGATTTCACCTACGGTCAAACCGTCTTCTTCCCACAACACCATCATGGCCAGGTACTGCGGATAGGTCAGGCCGAGGGCTTGAAGGAGAGGTTTGTATGCCTTGGTCATCAGCAGCGAGGTGGAATGCAATGCGAAACACAGCTGGTTATCCAGCATCAAGGATTCACAGGGGGTTGGATTTTTGCTCATGGCGGTGCCTCGAAAAGCCGGTATGACGGGAATCTAGCGGGCAAATCTTTAATGCGCCAGGTAATTCTGCGCGCACGGTCAGACCAGGCCGCTTTGCAATGCCAGATCCCAGGGCGGCACCGGGCTGAAACGGGACTTCAGGTATTCCAGCAGCAACCGGCTGCGTGCATTGGGTTGCTGTTCCAGGCGTAGCGCATAGATGCCGGCGGTTTCCGGGGTCGGCAAGCCGCTTTCACAAAACAGTGGCAAGAGTTCACCGCGCACCAGGTATTCGCTGGCCAGCCACGTAGGCAGGTGCGCAATGCCCAGCCCTGCCAGGGCGCCGGAGAGCAGGGCCTCGGCATTGTTGGCACTCATGCGGATACGACGAGGGCGATAGATGGCACGGCGCCCGTCCAGTTCGAAGCGCCAGGCGAACATCGGCGCCAACCCGTCCCAGTCCAGGCCGTCGTGCTCGCTCAGTTCCCGCGGGTGCGTTGGCGTGCCTCGGCTTTTCAGGTAAGCCGGGCTGGCGCAGGCAATGCGCACGATACTGGCAAGCGGCGTGGCGATCAGACGCGTGTCGGCAATATGCCCGGCGCGCAGCACCAGGTCGACCTTGCCCAGGTGCGCGCCCTGCATATCGACAAAACTGTCGATCAAATGCAGCTGTACATCCAGCCCTGGGTACACCTGCAGGAAATCTGCGATCACGGGCGCCAAGTGCCGTCGCCCGAACGCCGCCGGTGCGTCCACGCGGATCAGGCCTTCGGGCGCATGGCTCAGGGACACGGCTTCGGCGCGCGCCAGTTGCAACTCGCCGACAATCCGTCGCGCCCGCTCGGCAAAGGCGAGTCCGGCCGGGGTAGGGACCACGGCGTGGGTGCTGCGCTGGAACAGGCGGCTGCCGACAGCGTTCTCCAAACTGTCGATACGCCGCGCCACTGCCGAGGGGGTTAACGGATAGCGGCGCGCAGCGGCGGAAAAGCTGCCGCTTTCCAGCACATCGAGAAACAGGCTCAGCTGGTCGGTCAACGTATTGGGATTCATGGGTCCATGCTTGTGCGAGTTTGGCACAGCCATTGTGCGTTGCTGTGCCTTTGCGCGCCATAGCGGACTGCGTAGCATGCAACACTCAGGATTTGTGGAGTAGCGTGCGGTGGTGGATCTGGCGATGTACCTGGTATTGGGCGCGGCCCTGGGCACAGTAGGCGGCTTGTTTGGTATTGGCGGCGGACTGATCGCCATCCCGGTGCTGGGTGTGCTGTTCGGGCTTGATCAGCAGATCGCCCAAGGCACCGCACTGGTGATGGTGGTGCCCAATGTGATGCTGGCCCTGTGGCGGTATCACCAGCGCAACCGCATTGAACTGCGCCACGCCTTGCCGCTGGGTGTGATGGGCTTCAGCTTCGCCTGGCTGGGTTCAATCTGGGCGGTAGGCCTGGATGCCGGCGCGATGCGGATCGGGTTTATCGTCTTTTTGGTGGTACTGGCAGCCTACAACCTGTTGCGCATGTTCACCCGTAACGCACCGCCGACGGCGCAAATGCGCTATTCCTGGCCGTGGCTGGGCGTACTCGGCGCAGCGTCAGGCGCCATGGGCGGATTGTTCGGTGTCGGTGGCGCGGTGGTGGCCACGCCGGTGCTTACCAGCGTTTTCGGCACCAGCCAGGTGGTCGCCCAGGGCTTGTCCCTGGCGCTGGCGCTGCCCAGCACCGGCGTGACCCTGGTCACTTACGCCTGGCATCACGAAGTGGACTGGCTGATCGGCGTGCCGTTGGCCGTGGGCGGCCTGCTCAGCATCAGTTGGGGCGTGAAAGTCGCTCATGCACTGCCCGAGCGGGTGTTACGTGGCCTGTTCTGCGGTTTTCTGGCGGTGTGCGCGGTGATGCTGACGTTTAAAGTTTGAACCCTTCGAGAATGTATTCGGCCAGGCATTCGGTAATGGGCGACGTCATTTGCGGGTTGCGCAGCAAGCGCAGGTTCATCGACGGCAAGGGCGGGAAGCCTTCGTCGCTGCCGAGCACGCGCAGGTCCTGGGACACCAGGCTTTCCATGCTGACCATCGCCGCCAGGCCGGCACTGACCACAGCCAGGATCGCCGCGCCATTGGAGCTGTGATACGCCAGGCGATAATCCCGTCCGGCCATATCCAGCGCGGCCTGGGCCCACTGCGTGTAGAGGCAGTCGCCGCCGGAAACCGCCAGCGGCAGGGACTCGTGCTCGTCCACGCAAAAACACGGCGCGGCGGCCCACACCATGCGCTCAGTGCGCAGGAATTCACCGAGATCGTTGCCGGGCTCGCGGCTGATGACGGTCAAGGCCAGGTCCCGTCTCTGCATCAGCACCGTTGACGATTCGCAGTGCAGCTCGATCTGGATCAGCGGATAGGCCTTGGAAAACTGCTTGAGAATGCCCGGCAGGAAGCGCATAACGTAATCGTCCGGCGTGCCGATGCGCACTAACCCCACCATATGCGGCTCGCGCAGGGTGTTGAACACTTCGCTGTGCAGTTTCAGGATGCGCCGCGCATAGCCCAGCAATACCTGGCCCTCAGGCGTCAGCCGCACCTGACGGCCGTCGCGTTCGAACAACTTGCGTTGCAGCACGTCTTCTTCCAGACGTTTCATTTGCATGCTCACCGCCGATTGGGTGCGGTTGACCAGTTCCCCTGCGCGGGTAAAACCGCCCTGATCGGCGATGGCGACGAAGGTGCGCAGCACTTCCGTATCGATGCTCGGGTAAGTCGACAATTGATCAATCTCCGAGATGTATTGCATAAGAAACATTCGTTGGATTGATCATAGGCCCAGGCACACACTCGCGTCATCCCCACTGGAGGGCGAGAAGATGAAAGGTCAAAAAGATCATGGGTCGATGGCAAGGTCGCCGTTGTCAGGGCTTCTTCGCAGCATTTCGCGTTGGCCGGCGTTGCATCGCGAACGCCGGATGCTGGCGGGTATGAGTGATGATGCGCTCAAGGATATCGGGCTCAACCGTGTCGACGTGGAGAAGGAGATCCACCGGCATTTCTGGGATGACCCGCTGCGCAAGTGACTCCGGATGCAGTAGGGTAGGCGCGAGCATTCAAGGAGCCATCCATGCCCGCCGTCCTCTCCTTTTCCCTCAAGCAGGCACGCCGCATGGCGCTGGCGGCCCAGGGCTTTTCCGGGCGCCAGCCGCCGGCGCAGATAAAAGCCGCACACCTCAACCGCCTGATCGAACGCCTTGGCGTGCTGCAGATCGACTCGGTCAATGCGGTGGTGCGTTCCCATTACCTGCCGCTGTTTTCTCGACTGGGCAATTATTCCCCCTTGATTCTGGAACAGGCCGCCTGGAGCCAGGGGCGACGGCGCTCGCTGTTCGAATACTGGGGGCATGAAGCCTCGCTGCTGCCCATGGCGATGTACCCCTTGATGCGCTGGCGCATGGAGCGGGCCAGGCAGGGCCAGGGGATTTACGCGCAAATGGCGCGGTTCGGGCGGGAGCGGCAGGACACGGTCCAGCGCGTTCTGCAGGCTGTCGAACAGCAGGGCGCCTTAGGTGCGGGCAGCCTGTCGACCCGTGAAGAGCGCGCCGGGCCCTGGTGGGATTGGAGTGACGAGAAACATGCGCTGGAATGGCTGTTCGCGGCCGGTCTGGTCACCGTGGCCGGGCGGCGCGGGTTTGAGCGCCTGTACGATTTGCCGGAGCGAGTGATCCCCGGCGAAATCCTTCAAACCGTCGTGAGCGAAGCCGAGGCCCTGCGCGGCTTGTTGGTGCACAGCGCCGGCGCATTGGGCGTGGCCACTGAAAAAGACCTGCGCGATTACTTCCGCCTCGACCCCGTCGACAGTCGCCAGCGCCTGGCTGAGTTGGTCGAGGAGGGACAGTTGCTGAGCTGTCGGGTGCAGGGCTGGAAGCAATCGGCGTACTGCCTGCCCGCGCCGAAAGTGCCACGCAACGTGCCGGCCAGCGCGTTGCTGTCGCCCTTTGATTCGTTGATCTGGGAGCGTGCCCGTACCGAGCGCCTGTTCGATTTCAGGTACCGCCTGGAAATCTACACCCCCCAACACAAGCGGGTGTACGGCTACTACGTGCTGCCGTTTTTGCACAACGAGCGGATCGCTGCGCGCGTTGATGTGCGCGCCGAGCGGGCCAACGGCTGCCTGGCGGTGCATGCGGTGCACGAGGAGGAGCAGGGCCTGGACGAGCCGGGCATGCTGGCGTTGGCGCTGAACCTGCGGCAGATGGCCGATTGGCTGGGGCTGCAACAGGTCAAGCTCAATTGCCAGCGGCCGAGTGCTGCGCGGTTACGCTTGGCAATGCTCAAGATGGATGCTGGGCTTTAGGGCGCCATCGGGGGCAAGCCCCTCCCACAGGGGAATACGCTCCACATGTGGGAGGGGGCTTGCCCCCGATTGGCGTCAGTCCAGTCGACACCCATCTAGCGCTTGACCTGTTTCAGGGTTTCGGCAATCAGGAACGCCAGTTCCAGGGACTGATCGGCGTTCATCCGCGGGTCGCAGTGGGTGTGATAGCGGTCCGACAAACCGTCTTCGGTGATCGGCCGTGCGCCGCCGATGCATTCGGTGACGTTCTGCCCGGTCATCTCGATATGAATGCCGCCGGCATAGCTGCCTTCAGCCTGGTGGACCTGGAAGAACTCCTTCACTTCGCCAAGGATCTGCGCAAAGTCGCGGGTCTTGTAACCGCTGCTGGCCTTGATGGTGTTGCCATGCATCGGGTCGCTGCTCCACAGCACTTGCTTGCCTTCGCGCTGTACGGCGCGAATCAGCCCGGGCAGGTGGTCGCCCACCTTATTGGCGCCCATGCGTGCGATCAGGTTCAAGCGGCCAGGGTCGTTCTCCGGGTTGAGAATATCGATAAGACGGATCAGGTCGTCGGGGTTCATGCTCGGGCCGACCTTGACCCCGATCGGGTTGTTCACCCCGCGCAGGAATTCGACATGGGCGCCATCCAACTGCCGGGTTCGGTCGCCAATCCAGAGCATATGGGCCGAGCAGTCGTAGTAGTCGTTGGTCAGGCTGTCGCGACGTACGAAGGCTTCTTCATAGTTGAGCAGCAACGCTTCGTGAGCGGTGAAGAAGCTGGTCTCGCGCAGCTGCGGCGAGTCGTCCATGCCGCAGGCGCGCATGAAGGCCAGGGTTTCGTCGATGCGGTCGGCCAGTTGGCTGTATTTCTCGGCCAGCGCGGAGTTGGCGATAAAGTCCAGGTTCCACTTGTGCACCTGGTGCAGGTCGGCGAAGCCGCCTTGGGCAAAGGCGCGCAGCAGGTTGAGGGTCGCGGTGGACTGGTGGTAGCTCTGCAGCAGGCGGTCCGGGTCCGGTACGCGGCTTTTTTCGTCGAAGCCGATGCCATTGACGATATCGCCGCGGTAGGCGGGCAGGGTGACGCCGTCGATGGTTTCATCGTTGGACGAGCGCGGTTTGGCGAACTGGCCTGCCATGCGCCCGACTTTGACCACCGGGCAGCCGGCGGCGAAGGTCATGACAATCGCCATCTGCAGCAGCACCTTGAAGGTGTCACGGATTTTCGCGGCGGAGAACTCGGCAAAGCTCTCGGCGCAGTCACCGCCTTGCAGCAGGAAGGCGCGACCCTGGGTCACTTCGGCAAACTGACGACGCAATTCGCGGGCTTCCCCGGCAAACACCAGCGGCGGGTAACTGGCCAGGCTCTGCTCCACTCGCTGCAGGTGCGCAGCATCCGGGTAACGGGGTTGCTGCTGGATCGGCAGGGCACGCCAGCTGTCGGGGCTCCAGGGTTGGCTCATCATGCACTCGTTGGGTAGGTTGAAGTTCGGACGCCAATGTTAGCAGCAATTAGTGCGTGACCTGCCGACGTCGCTTGGCTGACAATCGCGCACTTTGCCCTGCAGCCAACCCGTTAGGAGTAGTGATGAGCGAGGAGCGTGTGGAGCGCCTGCTGGCCGAAGTCCATGATGATTTCGGCATGATCCGTGTGCTGGAAGTGGCCGATTACCGTTTTCTCGAATTTGGCGACGCCATCGAGCAAAGTTGCGTGTTTACCGCCGACCCGAGCTGGCTGGAGTATGACTATACCCGCGCGATGTTGATCGGGGCGTTGTGCCATGAGCAGCCGGAGAGTGCGCTGTTCCTCGGCCTGGGCGCCGGCACGTTGACCCAGGCATGCCTCAGGTTCCTGACGCTTGACGATGTTGAAGCCATCGAGCTGCGCCCCGACGTACCGCGCCTGGCGATGGAGTATTTGGGGCTGGACGATGATCCACGCCTGTATATCCGCATCGGCGATGCCCTGCAATTGCTCGACAGCGCTGAACCGGCCGATCTGATCTTCGTCGACTTGTACACCGATGTGGGGCCGGGCGTCGGCCATCTGGCCTGGACGTTCCTCGAGAACTGCCAGAAGAAGCTCAACCCGGGCGGCTGGCTGGTGATCAACCAGTGGGCCACCGATGACGGCAAGCCGCTGGGCGCAGCGTTGTTGCGCGGGTTGTATCACCGGCATTACTGGGAACTGCCGGTGAAGGAGGGCAATGTGATTCTGCTGGTGCCTTCGGAGCTGGATCAGGAGTTGGACCTGGAGGCGCTGGTGGTCCGTGCAGAAGCCTTGGCGCCGCGTCTGGGGTATTCGTTGCAGGCGTTGATCAAGGCGATTCGGCCGGCGACTTAGTCGTCTGTGCCGGCCTCATCGGGGGCAAGTCGAATCGTCGCACTGGCCCTCCACATTTTGATTTGTGAATACATTCAAGTGTGGGAGGGGGCTTGCCGCCGATGGCGGCCTCTGGGCCGACCAGGGTGTTGGATTGGGTTGAGTACATATCCGTTTCTGCGGTAACGGCTGCTATGGGTTCCGCTTTTACAGCGGCTCACTTTTGAAAAGCGCAAAAGTAAGCAAAACGCTCTTGCCCCACCACTCGGCACCTCGCTTAGGCTCGGTGTGCCCGAACGCAGGCTTGAATCCGTGGGCCGCCGCCACGCGCCATCCATGGCGCGGGGCGGCTAACCCGGCGTCCTGCCGGGTTGCCCACGGATTCAAGCCTGCGTTCGGCCTGCGTGGTTTAACGGGGCGCCTGAGATCAAAAGCAGATCAAGATCAAGGGCGGCTCGCTTCGCATCGTGGTTACCGGCGACTCGCTGCGCATCGTGGTTAGGGTTGGGCGCTGCAGAGTTGTGTAGATGCCTATGGCCCATTAGGCGGTATGGCCAAGTCAAATACCCTTGAACACGCCCGGGCGCTTTTCGATCATCGCCCGCACGCCTTCCTTGGCATCCTCGCTGTTGAGCAATTTATCCACCATCGGCGGCAATGCGGCCGCCGCTACGGTCTCACCTTCCCTGTGTGCCAGTCGCGCCGACATCAGCGTTGCCTGCACCCCAAGCGGCGCCTGGCGTGCGATGCGATTGGCCAACTCGATGGCGCGCGGCAGCAGGTCTTCGCTGGCCATCACTTCCTGCACTAGGCCCAGGCGCAGGGCTTCATGGGCGTCAAATTCATCGCCGGTCAGCAACCAGCGCATCGCATTGCCCCAGCCGGCGATCTGATGAAAGCGTAATGTCGCGCCGCCGAACGGAAAGATCCCACGCTGCACTTCCATCTGCGCGAAGCGAGTGTTGCTGGCGCAAAGGTTGATATCCGCCGCCAGCATCAGTTCGATGCCGATGGTCAGGCAGTAGCCGTGGACGGCAACGATCACCGGCTTATTGACCCTGGGGCCGGCGAACACGCCCCAGGGATCGCAGCCACCCAGGGGCGGTTGCCAGCCTCCGGCCATTACCCCGCTGACGTTGGCCAGGTCGAGCCCGGCGGTGAAGTGGTCGCCATGGGCAAACACCACGGCAACCCGCGCGTCATCGTTTCGATCAAATTCGCCATAAGCCATGCTCAGTTCGTTGAGCAGATCCAGGTCGAAAGCATTGCGCTTGGCCACCCGGTCCAGTCCCAACAGCAGGACATGGCCCTGAAGTTCACGGCTGACGCGGCTGATGCTGGCTTGATTCATCGGGTGTGCCCTCGGGCGCGGGTAAGGTTTCAGACCAAAGGGACGGTCTGGACAGGTGAACCGTTTAAGCGTGATGACCAACAGGGCCGGGCTTGTGAAAAATAGACCCTGGCGCAGTTATCTGCAAAGGCTGTGTCGCAGCACGGTTTCTCAGTGCTTTTCGATAAAAAAAGCTCCCTTTTTCAGCTATTTCCGGTATAGTGCGCGCCGGCCTTTAACCGGGCCGCGTTTAGGTAGCGCAATTCCCCGAAGTCAGCTTCGGCTGCACGTCCGCACAGCGGACTCTTCCTTGACGAATCTTTTTCATTCATTCGTTTTCGCAAATCCCCGCCGACAAAGCAGCCAGGGCGACTCTTGAGTCTCAACACGGCATGCGCAGCTTTGGAGCATGGGTCTTTGCGGATGCACTTAGAGGCAGACCCATGACCCAGGAAACCGGCGGCTTCGCCGCTTTTAATCTTAACCCGAACATTCTCGCCGCAGTCATCGCGACTGGCTACGAAGAACCTTCGGCTATTCAGCAGCAATCGATCCCGATCATCATGGCCGGCCAGGACATGATTGGCCAGGCGCAAACCGGTACCGGTAAAACCGCCGCGTTCGCCCTGCCTATTCTGCATTGCATCGATCCTGCCAAGCGCGAGCCGCAAGCCCTGATCCTGGCGCCAACCCGTGAGTTGGCGCTGCAAGTAGCAACCGCTTTCGAAACCTACGCCAAGCAAATGCCAGGTGTAACCGTTGTGGC
The DNA here is from genome assembly GCF_900005715.1 of Pseudomonas sp. 34 E 7. Lineage (NCBI taxonomy): Bacteria > Pseudomonadati > Pseudomonadota > Gammaproteobacteria > Pseudomonadales > Pseudomonadaceae > Pseudomonas > Pseudomonas sp. 34 E 7. The sequence goes on along the minus strand of NZ_CVTX01000158.1, from coordinate 95,909 downwards.
CGTTTACGGCGGAGCGCCTATGGGCCCACAACTGAAAGCCATCCGTAACGGCGCACAGATCGTTGTCGCCACCCCGGGCCGTCTGTGCGACCACCTGCGTCGTGACGAGAAAGTGCTGTCGACCGTGAACCATCTGGTTCTGGACGAAGCCGACGAAATGTTGAAGCTGGGCTTCATGGATGACCTGGAAGTCATCTTCAAGGCACTGCCACCGACCCGTCAGACCGTGCTGTTCTCGGCCACCCTGCCGCAGTCGATCCGTGCCATTGCCGAACGCCACCTGCGCGATCCGCAACACGTGAAGATCCAGACCAAGACCCAGACCGTTACCGCGATCGAACAGGCTCACCTGTTGGTTCACGCTGACCAGAAGACCTCGGCGGTATTGAGCCTGCTGGAAGTCGAAGACTTCGACGCCCTGATCATGTTCGTGCGCACCAAGCAAGCGACCCTGGACCTGGCCAGTGCCCTGGAAGCCAAAGGCTACAAGGCCGCTGCGCTGAACGGTGACATTGCCCAGAACCAGCGTGAGCGCGTGATCGACTCCCTCAAGGATGGCCGCCTGGACATCGTTGTAGCGACCGACGTTGCTGCCCGTGGCCTCGACGTTCCACGTATCACCCACGTGTTCAACGTTGATATGCCTTACGATCCGGAATCCTACGTTCACCGTATCGGCCGTACCGGCCGTGCCGGTCGCGAAGGTCGTGCGCTGCTGCTGGTCACTCCACGTGAGCGCCGCATGCTGCAAGTGATCGAGCGTGTAACCGGCCAGAAAGTTGCCGAAGTCCGTCTGCCGGATGCCCAGGCCGTTCTCGATGCGCGCATCAAGAAACTGACCAACAGCCTGGCGCCACTGGTGGCTGACGCTGAATCGACCCACGGCGACCTGCTGGACCGCCTGACCGCCGATATCGGTTGCACCCCCCGTGCCCTGGCTGCAGCGTTGCTGCGCAAAGCCACCAACGGTCAGGCCCTGACCCTGGCGGCCATTGAGAAAGAACGCCCACTGGTACCGAACAACGCGCCACGCGGTGATCGTCCAGAGCGTACCGGCGACCGTCCAGACCGTGGTGATCGTGAGCGTCGCGCTCCGGTCCCATTGGCTGAAGGCCGTGCCCGTTGCCGTACCGCGCTGGGTGCGCGTGACGGTATCGCGGCCAAGAACCTGCTGGGCGCTATCCTCAACGAGGGTGGCCTGGCACGTGAAGCCATCGGTCGCATCCAGGTGCGTGACAGCTTCTCCCTGGTGGAGCTGCCGGAAGACGGCCTGGAAAAACTGCTGGCCAAGTTGAAAGACACTCGCGTTGCCGGTAAGCAGTTGAAGCTGCGTCGCTACCGCGAAGATTGATCCGCCGTCAGGCTGATTGATCGCACATAAAAAATCCCCGACTGGTTCGGGGATTTTTTTTGCCTGGGATTTATGGCCGGCACTCGATTGTGGTGAGAGGGGCTGCGTCAGCCAAAACGATAGATATCCATTCCAAGCGCGCCCAGTGTGAAGCCCTGGTGCGCCACGCTGAAATCTCCGCCCACCCCCCGCGCGAAGTACAGCGGCAGCAAGTGCTCATCGCTGGGATGGCTGCGCACGGCGTGTGGCGCCTGGCGGCGATAGTCATGCAAGGCTGCGTCGTCATTGGCCGCCAGCTTGTCGACGACCCAGTCGCGAAACTCCAGCGCCCATGGCGTGATGGTTTCAGGCCCTGCGCGCCAATCCAGCTCGCCCAGGTTATGGGTGATGCTGCCGGAACCGATCAGCAGCACACCTCGCTCGCGCAGGCCGGCGAGCGCCCGCCCGACCCGGCTCTGCAGTGCCGGGCCCATGCGGCTGGGCAGCGACACTTGCACCACCGGGATATCCGCCGCCGGGTACATCAGCGACAGGGGCACCCAGGTGCCATGGTCGAAGGGGCGGTGCTCATCGATGTGCGCACCCAGGCCATCGGCATGCAGCAATTCGACGATTTCAGCGGCCAGCCGTGGGTCGCCCGGCGCGGGATACTGCACGGCAAACAGCTCGCGCGGGAACCCCCCAAAGTCATGCCAGGTCTCGGGTGCGCTGGCGCCACTGACCAGCAACTCCTGGCTTTCCCAATGCGCCGATACCACCACAATCGCCTTCGGGCGCGGCAACTCGGCCGCCAGGCGTTGCAACGCCGGGCCGCTCGCGCCGGGTTGCAGGGCGAGCATGGGGGAACCGTGCGAGATAAACAGGCTGGGGAGCATAATAGGAGTCCTGAGCGTTAACATAGGCCCATCTTCAGTCAGATCATCAATCAAAATCTAATATAAGTTTTAGTGCTTTTTGATCGAATTTTCGAGGTGATTTATGCAGCCTGAGTTTTGGCAGGAGCGTTGGGCCCGCAACCAGATTGGCTTTCATTTGCCCGAGGTCAACCCCTATCTGCTGCGGCATTGGCCGCAGTTGGGGCTGGTGGATGGGGCCAAGGTGCTGGTGCCGTTGTGTGGCAAAAGCCTGGATCTGGTATGGCTGGCCAGTCAGGGCTGCCACGTAATGGGGGTGGAACTGTCCGAGCAGGCGGTGGAGGCGTTTTTCAGCGAGCAGGGGCTGGCGCCGCAGATCAGCCGAAGGGGCGACTTCAAGGTGTACCAGACGGGCTTGATCGAGGTGTGGTGTGGCGATTTCTTCGCGCTCGACGCACAGGCAGTCGCTGGTTGCAGCGCCCTGTATGACCGCGCAGCGTTGATCGCGTTGCCGCCGTTGATGCGCGCCCAATACGCCGAGCGCCTCACTGCCTTGCTGGGCCGTGGTTGCCAGGGCCTGCTGGTTACGCTCGATTACGATCAGGTGCAAAAGGCCGGGCCGCCTTTTGCCGTCAGCGATGCTGAAGTGCGCGTATTGCTGGGCGAGCACTGGGCATTGGACAGGCTCGAAGAGCAGGACATTCTCGGCGAAAGCTGGAAGTTTGTTCAGGACGGCGTCACCCGCCTTGACGAGCGGGTTTACCGGTTGACCAGGGCCTGAATCACGCCCGCAAAAAAGGGGCGATTCAATCGCCCCTTTTGTCTTGCCCGATGCTGTCAGCCGCGACGACGCAATGCGTCAATCCGCTCTTCCAGCGGTGGGTGGCTCATGAACATGCGCGCCAGGCCTTGCTTGATGCCACCGTTGATACCAAAGGCGGTCAGGCTGTCCGGCATATGCACCGGCAGGCCTTGTTCGGAGCGCAGGCGCTGCAGTGCGCCGATCATCGCGCTGGTGCCCGCCAGGCGTGCGCCGGCTTCGTCTGCGCGGAACTCACGTTTACGCGAGAACCACATCACGATGGCGCTGGCCAGGAAACCCAGCACCAGCTCGGCGAAGATGGTTGCCACGAAGTAGGCGATACCGCGGCCTTCTTCGTTCTTGAAGATCACCTTGTCGACGAAGTTGCCGATGATCCGTGCGAAGAACATCACGAAGGTGTTCACCACGCCCTGTACCAGCGCGAGGGTGACCATGTCGCCATTGGCCACGTGGCCGATCTCGTGGGCCAGCACCGCTTTGACTTCGTCCGGCGAGAAACGCTCCAGCAGGCCCTGGCTGACGGCGACCAGTGCGTCGTTCTTGTTCCAGCCGGTGGCAAAGGCGTTGGCCTCGTAAGCAGGGAAAATCCCCACCTCGGGCATTTTGATGCCTGCTTCTTGAGACAACTGCTCCACGGTTTGCATCAGCCATTGTTCATGGCGAGTGCGTGGTTGAGTGATGATCTGGGTGCTGGTGCTCATTTTCGCCATCCACTTGGAGATGAACAGCGAGAACAGCGAACCGGCAAAACCAAAGACCGCACAGAAAATCAGCAGCTGATTGAGGTTCAGATCAACCCCGTTGGCCGCCATGAACCCATTGAAGCCAAAAAGGCTCAGGGTGACGCTGGCAATCAGTACGACTGCCAGGTTAGTGGCCAAGAACAGCAGGATGCGCATCATGGTTGTAGAATTCTCCTCATGCTTAATATGTCGCTTACTGCGGGGTATATAAGGTGCGGCCTGGGGTGATTCAACCGGGCGACTATTTCAAACTGTGTCCTACAGCAAAAATGTAGCGCGTTGAAGGGATTTTCCCACATCCAATCCCCGGTCGATTAGCCGCCAGGCGTGTCGAACAGCCCGTTAACACTGGGGCAGGGCGGCTGGCGCGGTGCCATCGTCGGCGCCGAGGCAGCTCTTGCCAAAGAAGTGTTGCCAGATAATCGCTGTACGACCAAATGAAGGTCGTACAGCCACATTTCCCTTACTGGCGATAGGACTTGAGGAAGTTGCCGATGCGACCGATGGCCATATCCAGCTCATCCACGCGCGGTAGGGTCACCACGCGGAAGTGGTCCGGCCACGGCCAGTTGAACGCGGTGCCTTGCACTACCAGCAGCTTTTCCGACAGCAGCAGGTCGAGCACGAATTTTTCGTCGTTGAGGATCGGGCAGACTTTCGGGTCAATCCGCGGGAACGCGTACAATGCCCCCATGGGCTTCACGCAGCTGACGCCCGGGATGGCGTTGAGCAGCTCCCAGGTACGGTTGCGCTGCTCCAGCAGGCGCCCCTGGGGCAGGACCAGATCGTTGATGCTCTGGTAGCCGCCGAGGGCGGTCTGGATCGCGTGCTGGCTCGGCACGTTGGCGCACAGGCGCATATTGGCCAGCATGTCGATGCCTTCGATATAGCTCTGGGCGTTGTGCTTGGGCCCGGAGATGGCGATCCAGCCGGAGCGGAAGCCCGCCACGCGGTAGGACTTGGACAAACCGTTGAAGGTCAGGCACAGCAGGTCGGGTGCCAGGGAGGCGGTGCATACGTGGACCGCATCATCGTAGAGAATCTTGTCGTAGATCTCGTCGGAGAACACCACCAGGTTGTGTTGGCGTGCCAGTTCAAGCATGCCCAGCAGCACTTCCCTGGAATACACGGCGCCGGTGGGGTTGTTCGGGTTGATGATCACCAGGGCCTTGGTGTTCGGGGTGATCTTGGCCTTGATATCGGCCAGGTCAGGGAACCAGTCGGCACCTTCGTCGCAGAGGTAATGCACCGGGTGGCCACCGGCCAGGGTCACGGCGGCGGTCCACAATGGGTAGTCCGGCGCCGGCACCAGCACTTCGTCGCCGTTGTTGAGCAGGGCCTGCAGCGACATCACGATCAGCTCGGACACGCCATTGCCCAGGTAGATGTCCTCAATCCCGACACCTTCCACCTGCTTCTGCTGGTAATACTGCATCACCGCCTTGCGCGCGCTGAACAGGCCTTTGGAGTCGCTGTAGCCCTGGGCCGTGGGCAGGTTGCGGATCACGTCCTGGAGGATTTCGTCGGGCGCTTCGAAACCAAAGGGCGCCGGGTTGCCGATGTTCAGCTTGAGGATGCGGTGGCCTTCCTCTTCCAGGCGTTTGGCGTGCTTGAGCACCGGGCCGCGAATGTCGTAGCAGACGTTGGCGAGCTTGTTCGATTTGCTGACCTGCATGGCGATGTGATCCTGAAAATGAACGATCCAGACGGCGTGGGCACTACCGTACTGTGAATCCTGCGCGGCCCGCACCTTAAATACGTTTGAATGCCGGTGGCGCGGGTGCCAGACTGGCGTTTTGAAGAGGCGCAATCATACGTGCCGCCTGATCCACGGAAAAGACACAGATCAGGGTTTTTCAGTTGCCGAGGTGTACCCATGGAAAAGCTGCAGAAAACCGTTGAAGAATGGAAAGCCATGCTCGATCCGGAGCAGTACAACGTGTGCCGTCTCAAAGGCACCGAGCGACCTTTCAGCGGCAAGTACAACGAAACCAAGACCGACGGCGTGTATCACTGCATTTGCTGCAATGAGCCGCTGTTCGATTCCAAGGCCAAGTTCGATTCAGGCTGCGGCTGGCCCAGCTTCTACGAGCCGATTGCCGACAGTGCCATGGTTGAGATCCGCGATGTCAGCCACGGCATGATCCGCACCGAAGTCACCTGCGCCAAATGCGATGCACACCTGGGGCACGTGTTCCCGGACGGCCCGCCGCCGACCGGCCTGCGTTACTGCATCAACTCGGTGTGCCTGGACCTAGTGCCGCGCTGAGAGAACAAGTGTTCGGCCACAATGTGGGAATGCCAGTCCGTTAAGCGTACATCGCCCTTTGTAGGAGCGAGCTTGCTCGCGAAAAATGTCGACGATAATGCGTGCTTTCTGAATGAGCGCGGTGACTGTCAGTTTTTCGCGAGCAAGCTCGCTCCTACAAAAAGCCTTTATTGACTGGCATTCACATTGGGGGCTGGTTGATGGGGCGTCATCATTCCCGCTTATTAGTTTGTACACAATTCAATTGCGTACTATCTTTCTGCTTCCCCTTTGCCAGAGTCACTGCCATGAGCGACAACCTGCTGAGCATCCCTTGCACCACCATCAAGGGTGAGCAAAAGACTTTGGCCGATTTTGCCGGCAAGGCCATCCTGGTGGTCAATACCGCCAGCAAATGTGGTTTCACCCCGCAGTACAAGGGCCTGGAACAACTCTGGCAGCAATACAAGGACCAGGGCCTGGTGGTGCTGGGCTTTCCGTGCAATCAGTTCGGCAAGCAGGAGCCGGGCAACGAAGGCGCGATTGCCGAGTTCTGCGAGCTGAACTTCGGCGTCAGTTTCCCTTTGTTCAAAAAGATCGACGTCAACGGCAGCGACGCCCACCCGCTGTTCGTGCAGTTGAAAAAGCAGGCGCCGGGGCTGCTGGGCTCAAAGAATATCAAATGGAATTTCACCAAGTTCCTCATCGGGCGTGATGGCAGGCAGGTCAAGCGTTTTGCATCGACCACCAAGCCTCAGGCTCTGAGCCAGGAGATCGAAGCGCTGCTCAAATGACCGATGCCGGCCCCAGTCAGAGGCTTGTCGTCTCAGGCACCCACAGGTCCAGCAGGGCTTTGAGTTCTTCACGGCGAAACGGCTTGGCCAGGTAGTCATTCATCCCCGCCGCACGGCAACGTTCACGCTCTTCGGCGAGGGCGTTGGCGGTCAAAGCGACGATCGGCAGGTCTGGCCAGCGGCCGCTCCGGCGAATCTGACGGCTCGCTTCGTAGCCGTTCATCACGGGCATGTTGCAGTCCATCAACACCAGATCGAAACGCTGGTCCTCAAGCCACTTGAGGGCTTCGCCACCATGGGCGGCCACAATGACCTCGCAGCCAAGCTTGCCGAGCATGCCCTTGGCCACCAGTTGATTGACCGGGTTGTCCTCCACCAGCAGGATACGCGCGCGATGGCTGAGTGACGTGGCGTCGATGCGGACAGGGTCCGCCATCGGTTGCGTGTCGCTGTGCAAATTACGCTGCAGGATCTGATAGAGCGCGTTACGGCTCAGCGGGCGTGCCTGTTGCTGCAGCGGTGCCAGCGCCGCGACTTCTTCGCCGGGCATGAAATTGCCATAGGCCGTTACTACCAGGATCGGCGCGGTAATGCCCATCCTCAGGCGGAACAGGCACTCCGGGCAATCGGTGATCAACAGGTCGGGATGCTGTCCGCTCAGGTCGTCTTCCATGGAATAACAACGCGGCGCCAACCCCCAGTGGGGCAGCAGCAGGGTGAGCAACTCTCCCAGGCCACTGCTTGGGTTGGTAATGACGATCACGTCGCCCGCCAGTGGTACTTGAGCCACCGCCGGCAAGTGGGTGGGCAGCGGCAGGTCGACGCAGAACTGGCTGCCGAAGCCGACCTCCGAACTGATACTCAAGCGGCCCTGCATGGCCTCGCACAGGTTATGGGTCAATGCGAGCCCCAGGCCCGTGCCGCCAAATTGGCGCGTGATACCGGCGCCGGCCTGGGTAAACGGCTGGAAAATCTTCACCTGCGCGTCCTGGGCAATGCCGATGCCGGTATCGCAGACCTCAATGCGTACGCCATCGCCGTGTTGGCTCAGGCGCACATCCACGCGGCCGAAGCGGGTGAACTTCAAGGCATTGGACAGCAGGTTACTGACGATTTGCCGTACCCGCGTCGGGTCGCCGATCACCTGTGCAGGAAACAGCGGGTCGATCAGGCAGGTCAGTTCCACGCTGGGTGCGGCGTTTTGCGACAACAGGTTGGCGGTGTCTTCCACCAGTGAGCCCAGGTCGAACGCGATACGCTCAAGCTCCAGTTGACCGGCGTCGAACTTGGACAAGTCGAGGATATCGTTGAGCAACTCCACCAGGACCTTGCCGGAGTCATGGGCGATGGACAGTTGCTGGCGCTGCTCGGCGTTGAGCGAGCTGTCCAGCGACAGGGCAATCATGCCCAGCAGGCCATTGAGCGGGGTGCGGATTTCATGGCTCATGTTGGCCAGGAACGCCGCCCGCGCCTGGGCCATTTCCAGGGCGGTCAATCTGGCAGCCTCCAGTTCATCATTGAACTGGCTCAAGCGTTGGTTGCTGGTCTTGAGCTCGAGGGTGCGCGCAGAAACGATGTCCTCGAGCTGACCCAGGTATTCGGTGAGACGATCCTCGGCATGGCGACGCTGCTGAATCTCGGTTTCCATGTTTTCGAACTGCTGGTTGGCAACGTTGACCAGCACACCGATTTCGTCATGCTCATGGCCCGGCGGGCAGTCCAGGCGCGCCTGTCGGCGCGTGCTCAACGCTCGGATAATGCGTACCAGCGGTTGGGTGAGCATGACGTAGAACAAGCCCAGCAGGATCCCGGTCAACAGCAGGCTGCGGATAAAACCGTTGAGCAACGTGACCTCGGCGCGGCGCAGGAAGCGGCTGCCGAACGCGTAGGTGTCTACATCCAGGCGCAACACCCCGAGGGATTCGTCGGGCATGTGGCTGAGGTACAGACGGTCCTCGAATGGACGGTTGGCGCCAAACAGAAAATCGCTGACGGGCCGATAATGGCTTTCCTTGCGCGGCCGGTCGACGTCGGCCAGCACCACGCCGTTGTTGTCGATCAACTGGGCGTGAACAATGACAGGGGAGTGCAGCAGGCCCAGGGTCAGTTCCTGGGCGAGTTCGGCATCGATGTTATAGGCGATGCGCGAGGCGGGGTTATGGCTGATTTCGATCAGCGAGCGTATTTCGCGGTTGATGGATGCGTCTTCGCTGGCATAATCAATGCCGATTTGGATAAGACTGAGCAAGGTTCCCAAGACGAAACCGACCAGCACAGTCAATCTGGCTTGTTTATAAGACAAGCGGTGGGCGAACTTGATATCCATCGAGTGTTGAACCACTTCACGTTTCCCCTCGCCCGGCAAGCATAGCTGAACATCCACCAATGCTGACTTGCCCGGCATGAATCGAATTTCGCAGCCTTGTGCGGTCTGCCGCTGGGTTGCCAATACGCCATCTTTTACAAGAACTTGCCAGAGGAATAGACGTGGATTCTCGATTGAGTGCCTTTCTTGAGCGGGCTGACGCAGTGCTCGCGCGCCTGGAACCCCTGTTACCCGCTGCGCGCCAAGCCATTGACTGGAATCACTGCCTGGCCGCGCGCTGGCAGCGCGAGGGCCGCACAGGCTTCCTGTTGCCGCTGCAAGTGAGCCTGGACATGCGTCTGTCGGACCTGATCGGCGTCGACAAGCAACGCGAAACGCTGGCGCGCAACACCCAGCAGTTTCTTGACGGCTTACCCGCCAACCATGCGCTGCTATGGGGTTCGCGTGGCACCGGCAAGTCCTCCATGGTCCGCGCCTTGCTCGCCCAGCATGCCAAGGCCGGCCTGCGCTTGATCGAAATTGAGCGTGACCACCTGGCCGACCTGCCGCGCGTGGTCGAGCAACTGCTCAAGCTGCCGCAGCGTTTCATTCTGTTCTGCGACGACCTCTCGTTCGAAGCAGGCGAAGGCGACTATCGCGTGCTCAAGAGTGTACTGGATGGTTCCCTGGAGCAGGCGCCGGAAAACGTATTGCTGTACGCCACCTCCAACCGCCGTCACCTGGTGCCGGAGAACCAGAGTGACAACGACAATTGGAAGCGCGTGGATGGCGAACTGCACCCGAGCGAGGCGGTGGAAGACAAGATCGCCCTGTCCGACCGTTTTGGCCTGTGGCTGTCGTTCTATCCATTCACCCAGGAACACTTCCTGGATGTGGTGGAACACTGGATCGGTGAGCTTGCAGGCAAGGCCGGCCTGCAGTGGCAGCGCGATGAACAACTCGACATTCTCGCCGTGCGCTGGGCTACCGGCCGCGGTAACCGTAACGGCCGCTGTGCCTATCAGTTCGCCCGTTACTGGGTGGGTCTCAAATTGCTGGAGCGTCAACCATGATCGATTTACAACAGACCGGCACCGGTCTGGATGGCTATGCGCTGCTGTGCGCGCAACTGGAATCGCTGCTGGCCGATGAGCGGGATTTCATCGCCAACAGTGCGCAATTCTCCGCGTTCCTGTTCAATCAACTGGACGACCTGAACTGGGCGGGTTTCTACCTCAATCGCAATGATGAGCTGGTGCTTGGCCCATTCCAGGGCCAGATTGCCTGTGTGCGGATCCCTTTCGGTCGTGGTGTGTGCGGCGCCGCCGCCGCGACCCGGCAGACCCAGCGAGTGGAAGACGTGCATGCGTTTGCCGGGCACATTGCCTGTGACAGCGCCTCAAACAGCGAATTGGTGGTGCCGCTGGTCAAGAACGGCCAATTGATTGGCGTCCTTGACCTCGACAGCCCGTCGCTGGCTCGTTTTACCCCCGAGGACCAGTTGGGTATCGAACAGCTGGCGGCTATTTTCCTGCGCTTGACCGATTGCTGAGCGAGCGAGGCGGGGAATGCCAGTCAGTTAAGCGTACACCGCCGTTGTAGGAGCGAGCTTGCTCGCGAAAAATGTCAACGATAACGCGTGCTTCCTGAATGAACGCGGTGCCTGTGAGTTTTTCGCGAGCAAGCTCGCTCCTACACTGACTTATTGGCTGTCCAGTTCATGCAGTTGAACTTGCAGCGCCCGTTCCAGCTCGAGCATGAGCTTTTCCAGGGATTTGATCCCCGCCTCGACCACTCGCCGATCATCGTCGCGGGAACAGGCTTGTTCCAGGGCTTCGCATTGCCCGGCCAGGGCATTGGCTTGGACGATGCGTGCGGCCCCCTTGATCTTGTGGGCTTGTTCGATGATGTCCATGGGCGACGCCTTGCGCTCCAGTAGCGCGGTGAGTGCCTGACGATCATGAACGCTGCTGGTCAGCAGTTCTTCGAGCAACCGTCGGCTCAATTGCGGATCGCCTCCCGTCAGCGCGTCCAGGCACGCCAGGTCCAGGCGCTGGCTCGTGGGCTGCGGTGTGATCTGCGCCAGTTGCCGCTCCAGTATCGTGAGACTGATGGGCTTGAACAGGCAGTCGTCCATGCCCGCTTCCAGGCAGCGTTGTCTTTCTTCCGGCTGGGCATTGGCGGTGAACCCCAGTACCACGCAGGGTGCCAACTGTTCGCGTTGCTCGTACTCACGAATGGAACGGCTTAACTCGTAGCCATTCATGATGGGCATGTTGCAGTCGGCGATCACCAGGTCGAACTGTTCCTGGCGCCAGGCCTGGAACCCGGCGGCACCGTGCTCGGCGGCGGTGAACTGATGGCCCAGGTAGCCCAGTTGCTGGCACATCAGCAGGCGGTTCGCCGGGTGGTCGTCCACCACCAGCACATTGAGTACCGGGGTAGAGGCCGGCTTGGCGGGTGCATGCTCGCCCACGGTCGTCACCGGGTGCAGGCGCGGCATTTTCAGGTTGACGTGCACCTGGGTGCCGACCATGGGCACGCTGCTCAAGCTTAACTGGCCGCCCATCATTGCGCAGAGGCTGCGGCAGATCACCAGGCCCAGGCCGGCGCCACTTCTGGCCAGGTGCCCGGAGTTGTCGGCCTGGGCGAATGGCTCGAACAGGCGCTGCTGGTCTTCCCGGTTGATGCCTATGCCGGTGTCCTCGACCACCAGCTTCAGTTCGACCTGTTCCGGTGTCTGGCTCGGTTGCACCTCAACCTTGATCTTCACCTGCCCATGTTCGGTGAACTTGATGGCGTTGCTCACGAGGTTGGACAGCACTTGCTTGAAGCGCAGCGGGTCGATCAAGACTTCGATGTCGCTCGGATCGGGCTTGAATTCCAATAGCAGGCTGAGGGTTTTCTGGCGGGCAAGCCCATCGAAGACACGCACCACCGACTCAATCACCTCCCGCAGATTGACGCGCTCCGGGGCCAGGCTCAGGCGCCCGGACTCAATACGCGCGATATCGAGAATATCGCCGATCAGCTCCAGTAGATCCTTGGCCGAGTTGTACGCGACTTCTATCGCCGGCCGGTCGAGATGGCCCTGGTCGGCGCGCTTGAGCGTCAGTTCCAGCATGCCGATCACCGCGTTCATCGGCGTGCGTATCTCGTGGCTCATGGTGGCAAGGAAGGTGCTTTTGGCGCGGTTGGCCTCATCGGCGCGTTCCTTGGCGGCACGCAGCTCATCAAACAACTGGCGCCGTTCACTGATGTCGATCCAGCCGCCAATGATGCCCTGGACTTCGCCGATGGAGTCGCGGTAGGGCAGGATCCAGTGGTAGATCGTCAGCTTCCTCTCATGGATATGCAGGGTGCGGTCCAGGATCAAGGGCGTGCCCTCGGCCACCACCCGCAGGTAATCGGCATGGTACTGCGCTGCTTCGGGCGCCAGGGCCATGTTCATCTGGGTCACGCTTTTGCCGATCACCTCCTCTCGCTTGACGTCGAATGTCTGCAGGTAGCTGTCATTGCAGGTTTGCAGCAAGCCGTTACGATCGCGTACATAGATGGGGTGTGGCGTTTCGTTGACCAGCGCGCGCATGAACTCGAACTGGTCGTTGAGGGCGCGCTCGGCCATTTTTCGCTGCCTGATCTGGCGGCGCATGTAAGCGTTCCAGGTCAGCGAAACCAGGAGCAACAACCCGGTTCCGATGACGATCCTGGCAATCAGCTGGTTGTAATTGCGCCAATAGCTGTCGGACTCGACGGTGTAGCCGCGCCAGCGGCTGTTGATCACGCCCATTTCATCCGGGGCGATACTGAGCAGCGCTTTGTCGAGGATCGAGCTCAATTCGGTGGCATGGCGGGATGTGGCCAGGGCGAACGTCGCCGGGCTGGTGCCGATGGTGGTAGTGATCTGCAACTTGTCGCGGAACACTTTCGAGGACAGGAAGTAGTTGGCGATCAGCAGCGTGTTCACAGCGCCGTCCACTTGCCCTTGTGCGAGCAACTCGGATGCCCTGAAGGTATCGCCGGTTTCCACCAGTTGAATGCGGGGATAGTCCTTGCGCAAGGTATCGACCAGTGGGGTGCCTTGGGTCACCGCCAGGCGCTTGCCCGTCATCTGCTCCAGGTTCAGGGGCGCCCCAGGCTCTTTGCGGGTCAGCAGCACATAGGAGTTTTCCAGGTAGGGGCGGCTGAAACTCAACTGCGCCTCCCGTTGGTTACTCGGCACGATGGCCCCGATGATGTCGACATTCTGTGCGGCGACCTGCTCGATCATATCGTCGACCTCACGCCCGCGCTGAACCGCGAAACGCAAGCCGGTCCGCAAGCGAATGAGTTCAAGGAGGTCGGCGGTGATACCGCGAAAGTTGCCCTCCGCGTCGAAGAAGGTGAGGGGGGCAAAGGTTTCATTGACGACAACCTTCACAACCGGATTGGCCTTCAACCAGCGTTCTTCGCGCGGAGTCAGTTGCAGTTTCTTGTCGGTCAGCAGGATATCGCTGCCGGCGCTCCAGCGCTTGGCGATGCTGTCGCGTTCGTTGATGGGCACAGCCGCCAGCACCGTGTCGACAATGCTCAAGAGAATCAGGTTGTCGTGGCGCAGGGCGAAGCTGAAACCGTAAGCCTCATGCTTGCCGAAATTGGCCATGCGAATGTTCTTGAGGTAGCCCTTGTTAATCATGAAATGGGTGGAAATGGTGTCGCCCAGAAACACATCCGCCTGGTCGAATGCCACGGCATTCAGCGCATTCTGATAAGAGGGATAGGGGCGGATATCTGCCTTGGGGTACAGCTTCTCCACCTCGTCGAGGGGCAGGTAATGGTAAACCAGGCTCAAGCGCAACCCTTCCAGGCCATTGCCGAGACTGCGGGTTTCTCCTTCGCGAGTGACCAGTACCGGCTGGTCCACGGCATAAGGGGCCGACAGTGTGAGATGGGGGTTTGCGGCCTCAAAGCCATTGGAGGAGCCCAGCAAGTCAATGTCGCCGGCTTCAAGGGCTTCAATGGCGGACAAACGGGAAGGGTAACGCAGGACCTTGACCGGTATGGCGAGCGCCTTGGCCAGTAGACCCGCATAATCTGCCGTGAGCCCCTCGTAGTCGCGGCCACTGGAGGTGAGGTCGAACGGCGGGTAGTCAGGCGCAGCAGTACCCAGTACCAGCTCGCGCTTGTACTGCAGCCACTGGCGCTGGGCCCTGTCCAGTCGAGTGTCCAGTTGAACGGTTCCCGCGCGGCTCAATAAGGTGAAATGTTGTGGGGGGATGGAGGAGTCCGCGAGCACGGCGGTGCTGAAGTACAAGCTGGCACTCAATATGATCAAATAGTCCTTGATACGGCTGGGCATCCGTTTTCTCACACTAGCGCGTTTCGTTTTGCCATCTCGATAAGCTCAACTAAAGATTGGGCTTTTAGTTTTTGCATTAAACGCTTTTTATAGGTGCTGACTGTTTTATTGCTCAGGAACATGCCTTTGGCTATTTCCTTATTAGTGCGACCTTGTGCAAAAAGTTGCAGGACCATGAGTTCCCGGTCGTTAACGGCTTTGAACAGTTCCAGCTCCTGAGTGTCCGCGCCTTCGGTTCCATTTGCATTCAATGCCTGGCTGGGGAAGTAGTTGTAACCGGAAAGTACGGCACGAATGGCGCTCAGCAGTTCGGTCAGGTCGCCTTCCTTGCAGACATAACCGTCAGCGCCGGAACGCATGCAGCGCGTGGCAAACAGGGTTGGGCACTGGGCCGTGAGCACCAGGGTTTTCATCGAAGTGTTCATGGCGTTGAATCGGCAGAGCACTTCGAGGCCGTCAAGTTTCGGGATGCTGATATCCAGGACTACCAGGTCGGGCAGGCATTCGCGGACCATTTGTATGGCATCGCATCCGTTATCCGTTTCTCCAACGACTTTGTAGCCTTCGTGTTCCAGTAACATTCTGATGGCAAGCCGTATAACGGGGTGGTCGTCGATAATAAAAACGGTGTTCATAATCAAATTCCATGCAGGTGCAAATAAAGCGGTCACATTAGCTCAGAAGAAGCGGCAGCAGCATGAAGCGAGGGGTGAACAAGTACAAAACAGGAAGTTTCCTACGTCAAAAAAGGTAGAATCCTACAAGTCGATCGGTAATTGTGAAACTTGATGTTTGGGCTTTCAGGGTGTCTGGCATGGCCAGCGGTCAAAAGCGTTTTGCGACGATGATTACGTTATTTTTCGCAGTTGATAAGGTTAAAGTTCTTACTTTGACAGGGGTTAAGTCAAGACCATTAAACTTGCAAGTTCATCTCTGTTTAACGGTTTTGACAAACAGCCCAGCAGTGGAAGGTTGCGCTGCGCAGCTTGTGTGGTCAGTTTGAGCAGTTCCGTCGCTGGGAGACTGCTCAATAGAATCGCACTGGTAATAAATTGACCGCGGCTGGCGATTTCCACCAGTTCCAGACCGGGCAGGTCAGGCAGGCATTGGTCGCATAACATCAAGTCGTAAGAGAACTTGCACTGAGTCATTGTGCGTATGGCCTGCTCCGCATTTTCCACGGGGGTGAGCTGGTCGAAACCAAAGCTTCTCAGCAGGCACTGGGTGGCCAGGAGCTGAAAGGGATGATCCTCCACCAGAAGAATACGAAGGGGGTGTCTGGGCATAAAGAGCACACAGTAAGTCAAGCATCGATGGGAGCGTGGGGGTTGCTCGTCTGGTTCACGGCGGCGTGCGTGATTATTCCTCGGGAATATGTACGAATTCGATCAGGCCGCTCTGTTCCCATCGTAGGGCAATTCCTTTAGGGCGCAGGGCGGCGTGGTCAGGACGTTATTGAGGACTGGAGCGCCCGGTCATTTCCCGCGCCATCTCGGTGGCATAGCTGTCGGTCATGCCGGCGATGAAGTCGATCATGCGCAGGAACGAGGCATGTAACGACCAGGCGGGGTCCGGCGCGCTGTTGCCCAGCAAGTCGAGGATGCGCCGGTTCTTGAACGACGGCGTGCGCCCGCCGTGTTGCTCCAGGGCCGCACCGCAAAATGCGTTCAGCAGAATCTCCAGGGTGGTGTAGGCGCCGATTTCATGCAGGGTCTTGCGCTTGTCCTGGAAGATTTTCTTGCGCGCCATGTCCTTGGCATCCAGTACGCAACGCTTTGCCGGACCGTGCATGTGTTCCACCAGATCGCCAGGCAGGGTGCCGGCAAGCAGCGCGTCCTGCTGTTCGACGAAGGCACGCGCCGCCGCGTTGGTCAGGTGCTCAATGGCCTTGCCGCGCAGGATTGCCAACTTGCGACGGCGGGAGTCCGACGCGCCTAATTGTCGATACGTCTGCGGCAGGTCATCACCCACCAGGTCGAGCAGCAGTGACTCGACTTCGGCGTACTCGAGCAACTCCATTTCCAGGCCATCTTCCAGGTCGATCAACGCATAGCAGATGTCGTCGGCGGCCTCCATCAAGTACACCAGCGGGTGGCGCGCCCAGCGTTGTTCCTCCAGTTGAGGCAGGCCGAGTTTTTGCGCGATCTGCTCCAGAATCGGCAACTCACTCTGGTAGCAGCCGAACTTGTGTTTCTTGTAACCCAACGAGTCCGCGTGGCGGGCAGTCCAGGGGTACTTGAGGTAGGTGCCCAAGGTGGCATAGGTCAGCCGCGTGCCGCCGTCGAATTGGTGATACTCAAGCTGGGTCAGCACGCGGAAACCCTGGGCATTGCCTTCGAAGTTGAGGAAGTCATTGCGTTCGGCGCTGCTCATGTCATCCAGCCAGCCGCGTCCGGCGGCCTGCTGGAACCAGTGGCGAATCGCATCTTCGCCGGAGTGCCCGAAGGGAGGGTTGCCGATGTCATGGGCCAGGCAGGCCGATTGCACCACCATGCCCAGATCGCTCGGATCGCACCAGTCGGGGAGGGCACCGCGCAGCGTTTCGCCGACGCGCATGCCAAGGGAGCGCCCCACACAACTGACTTCCAGCGAGTGGGTCAGGCGCGTGTGGATATGGTCGTTGCTCGTCACCGGATGCACTTGGGTCTTGCGGCCCAGGCGCCGGAAAGCGCCAGAGAAAATAATGCGGTCATGGTCTTTGTGGAAAGGGCTGCGGCCCAGTTCTTCAGGGCTGTGCAGCGGCTTGCCAAGACGTTCGCGGGTCAACAGGGTGGGCCAATCCAAGGCGGGTACGCTCCGTACGGTAAATGACAGTTGCAGCTTCCCGTTTCCACGCAGGCGGGGCAAGCGCAAATGTTGAAGTCGATTGTTTCGATAGCGATGAACAACAAGTCCCGGCCGCCGTTGCGCAAATGGCCCGGCGGTCAGGACGTGGTGTTGAACGAGCGGGGCTTATCGTTTGCGCGAGGCGCCTTGCATGGCCAGCTTGATCAGCGGAATCAACCCGGCCCCCAGCCGTACCAGGCGCGTTACGCTGCTGATACTGCCGCCCTTGGCGCCTTTGCCGGTAAAGAACCCCATCAGGGTCACCGCCGCCACGCCCCACAGCGGCGCGTGCTTGATGCCCAGGCTGTCCTGCCAGTTGTGACGCATGTCGCGCACTCTGTGCAGGGGCGCCATGAGTTGCTGGGATTCATGACGGATTTCCTGACGGTGCATTTCCATGCGCAGGCGAATCAACGCCTTGCGCATTTCCCGACGGGACGTGTTTTGCGGTTCAGGCAGGCTCATGGCAACAGGCGCTCCCGGTCATTGGCCAGTTCTTCGAGGGTGGCATGGAAAGGCGTGGACTCATCGAACACCGCCGCTTTCAAGCGTACCCCGCAGAACGCTGCGGCCAGGGTGTAGAACACACACAGACAGATGATGCCGGTGAGGCGGTAGCCGGTGTCCCACACCAGGATCATCACCAGTGTCGATAACCCTACCAACAGCAGCAGGGCAAACACCAACGCAAGGCCGGCGAACAGCAGCAGGCTAACAGTGCGTGCCTTCTGCTCCTGCAACTCGATGCCAAAGAGTTCGACATGGCTGTGCAATAAGCCGAGGACGGCAGCGCCCAGTCGGCGGGAAGTGGTACCTGCGCCCTTTGACGAGCTGGATTCGTCGATAGCCATGATATTAGCGCCTGGTAGCCAGCAGACCGATCAAAAAGCCTACGCCGGCAGCGATGCCGACGGACTGCCACGGGTTGGCCTGCACGTAGTCTTCCGTTGCAGTGATAGCCGCCTGGCCGCGCTCACGCAGAGAGTCTTCGGTCAACTGCAGGGTTTCGCGAGCCTTGAGCAGGCTTTCATGGATCCTGGTACGCAGCTCATCGGCCTGGTCACCGGCCAGGACGGCGGTGTCGTCGAGCAACCTTTCGGTATCGGCGACGAGGGTCTGAAAATCCGCCATCAGTATTTCTTGAGCAGTCTTTGCTGATTTACCGGCCATGGTTATCTCCGTGTGGCTGTTCTGTACGTGTGGTTTCGAGTCGCGGGGTTTGCCGAAGGTTCACTGCGATTGTGTGGTACCGCTTTTGCTTTGCCCTGGTGCGCACGCCCTAGGGCTGCGCTCAATCCGGGCGGTCGCGGCGCAAGCCTTGAAAAACCTTACCCTAATTAACTCAAACTCGCGCAAATAGGTACCGCCTTTGGCGTCGCCGTCGCGCTGGTCGGCGGCCTGCGGGTATATGGCGTGATCAAGCGCCTTTGCGGGCCGCGTTGGGCTTAGAATGGTGAGGTGTTTTCCATCCGAGTGCATTTGCCATGCTTGCTGAATGCCAGCTGTTCGGCACCCTGGGTTGCCATCTGTGTGAAATTGCCGAAGCCGAAATCATGCCGCTCGTCGAGCACGGGTTGCTCGTGGAGCTGGTGGATATCACCGATCCCGACGACCTGACCGAGGTCTACGGCCTGCGGATTCCGGTGCTCAGGCGGGTGGACACGGGGGCTGAGTTGGACTGGCCGTTCGACACCGAGCAGGTGGTTGCCTTCCTGCGCTGACGTTTATGCGATGGCGAGTTTCCGAATATTACGTTACTGTATGTTTGTACAGCGATTGAATAGAGGGAACGCCCGTGGTGAATGTCGAACAACTGAAAAGCAGCGTCAATCGCATGTCCGCCGACATCGTGCGCGATGCGGTGAACGAGCTGCGCCTCGATGGCCTGGTCACGGAAGGCAAGACGCCCTTCAACAAGGTGCATTTCAACACCTGTTTCGCGGAAATCGAAGCGCTGTTCCAGCGTGCCGGTTATCACAAGCAGCTGGATGTGGTGGGCTATCAGGGCCTGCTCTACGCACTCTACGACCCGGGCCGTTGGGAGGCCGTGGACGTACTGCGCTGGCTCAAGGAGTTTACCGAGGCGGCGAGCGCTTCACCGGTTTTGCGCGTGCAACTGGCCAAGGCCTGAGATCTCTCCTAGGCTCAATCCCGCGCCATGCGGGATAATGCCCGCCTGTTTATTTCCAGGCCTTGAGCATCTGCATGTCCACTTCCGGTTTTTCCCCGTCACAGCACCAAGCCAGCACCTTGTACCTGCCGCCTGGTCCGTGGGCAACGGTGCTCGATTGCCTGTGCGAGCATTTCCCGGCGATTGCCCGTGAACAATGGCTGGACCGCATTGCCCGTGGCCGGGTGCTCGATGGCAATGGGCAGCCCATCAGCCTGGGTCTGGCTTACAAGGAAGGCCTGTGCATCCATTACTTTCGTGAAGTGCCCAACGAGAAAGTGATTCCCGTAGAGGAAACCATTCTGTACGCCGATGAGCATCTGGTGGTGGCCGACAAGCCGCATTTCCTGCCCGTGACCCCTGCGGGCGAGTATGTCGAGCAGACGCTGTTGCGCCGTTTGATCCGGCGCCTGGACAACCCCGCCCTGGTGCCCCTGCATCGCATTGACCGGCATACCGCAGGGCTGGTGCTGTTCTCGGCCAATCCCGCCACCCGCGCGGCTTATCAGCAACTGTTTCCCACGCGGCGTATCGATAAATTCTACGAAGCCATTGCCCCGGCCTTGCCTGACCTGACGTTCCCGCTGGTGCACAAGAGCCGGCTGGTGGACGGTGAGCCTTTCTTCCGCATGCAGGAAGGCCCCGGTGCCAGCAATACCGAAACGGCGGTGCAGGTGCGCGAAAAACACGGCGATCTATGGCGCTATGGCCTGTTCCCGGTCACCGGCAAGAAGCACCAGTTGCGTGTGCACATGACCGCGCTCGGCGCGAGTATCTGCAATGACCCGTTCTATCCCGAGGTGATCAAGGACGCCAAGGACGATTACGCCAACCCGCTCAAGTTGCTGGCCCAGGGCGTGCGTTTCATCGACCCGGTCAGCGGCCAGGAACGCAGCTTTCGCAGTGAACTCACCCTGGACTGGTAAGCGCCGCAAACGACAAGGCCCGCGCGAGGCGGGCCTTGTGGGCAAGCGGTAAGGCTTACAGGTCTTTAACGGTGCGAACCTGATCCTTGTTGATGCGGGTGCGCTTGCCGTCAAGCTGTTGGAATTCATAGAAGCCCGAATCTTCGTCAAATTTCGGGGTGTCGACGGCCTGGATTTCGCGACCGTCATTCAGGGTGATCACTGTCGGCGAGGCGCAACCGGCGAGGGTGGCGAGGCCCAGTGCAAGCATGAGAGCGGCGATGGTCCGTTGAGTCATGAGTTTGTCTCCGAGAGAATTCTTTTAAAATGCTGACCTTGTGACGTGTGCAACGCCGGCAAAGTTCCTGATGCAAGACTCATTCTGACACGCCAGGCCTTGTGTGCAACAGGTCCGGTGTATTGAGGTTGGCCAGGCGTGGGTCATCGGCCGCGCATTCCAGGCCCACGGCGCCCAGCTGCAGCAGGATTTTACGCGGGCTGCGTTCGCCAGCTTGCCAGGCCTGCTCCACCTGATCCTTCAAGGCGACAGGGATGATGCACAGCAAGGGTTCCCAGAACTCGCCATGGCGCACCATCACCGGAACCTGCCGGTTGAGTCGTGCTGTCGCACGCAGGTCGGCCAGCAGTCGCGCATCGATGTGCGGCACATCGCAGGGCAGGATCAGCAGATGCCCATGGCGTGCGGCGAAGAGTCCCGCGCGGATACCGGCAAGTGGTCCGGGAAAATCCGCGCTGTCGTCGCTCACCAGTTGATCGGCATAGGTTGCATACCGCTCATGGTTGCGGTTGCACGAGATGATCAGGTCGTCCGTGAGCGGCCGTGCCAGGCGTTGCAGGTGCGCAATCAAGGGCTGGCCGTGCCACTCCAGCAGGCCTTTGTCCTGGCCGCCCATGCGCTGGCCACGACCGCCGGCCAGCAACAGAATCGAGCAGGGCAGGGGTAAGGATTCAAGGGGCATGAGGGTTCCGCTGCGGCAGGTAAACAGAGGCTTGTGATATAACATCGGGCTGTTCCTTCGACAACCGGACCGTGCCATGAAAGCCAAGGCTGATGCGCCTTTCGTACCTCTGAATATCGCTGTATTGACCGTCAGCGACACCCGCACCCTGGACACAGACACCTCGGGCCAGGTCTTCGTCGACCGCCTGACCGCCGCCGGCCATACCCTGGCCGAGCGCGTGCTGCTCAAGGACGACCTTTACAAAATCCGCGCCCAGGTCGCCCACTGGATCGCCGAAGACGTGGTGCAGGTGGTGCTGATCACCGGCGGCACCGGCTTTACCGGCCGCGACAGCACACCCGAAGCGGTGAGCTGCCTGTTGGACAAGCAGGTCGATGGGTTTGGCGAGCTGTTCCGCCAGATATCGGTGGCCGATATCGGCACCTCCACGGTGCAATCGCGCGCCCTGGCCGGCCTGGCCAATGGCACCCTGGTGTGCTGCCTGCCGGGCTCCACCAATGCCGTGCGCACCGGTTGGGACGGTATTCTGGCTGAACAACTGGACAACCGTCATCGGCCGTGCAATTTCGTGCCGCACCTGAAGCAGGCCCAGCCCTGTGAAACCCGTGGATAAGCCCGGCAAAACCGGCGCCTTGATGCCGGTGGAAGCGGCTTTGCAGCGTTTGCTGGACATGGCCGACGCCGCGCCGATCCGCGAGCACGAAACCGTGCGCCTGGCCGAGTGCGATGGCCGCGTATTGGCGCAGGACCTGGTCTCCACCCTCGACCTGCCACCCTGGCCCAACAGTGCCATGGATGGCTATGCCCTGCGCGTCTCAGACTGGGCCGGCGCGCCGTTGCCGGTCAGCCAGCGTATTTTCGCCGGCACTGCGCCTGAGCCGTTGTCGCCCGGCACCTGTGCACGCATCTTTACCGGGGCGCCGGTGCCTCAGGGTGCGGACTGCGTCGAAATGCAGGAAAACGCAACCGTTCACAGCGACGAGCGCGTGAGTTTCAGCGAGCCGTTGCAAGCGGGTCAGAACATCCGCCCGCAAGGCCAGGAAACCACGGTCGGCGAGTTGGTACTGGCCGCAGGTACGCGCCTGGGCCCGATTGAGCTGGGCCTGGCTGCTTCGCTTGGGCGTGATCGCCTCGAGGTGGTGCGACGTGCGCGCGTGGCGGTGCTGTCGACCGGCGATGAGCTGATCGAGCCTGGATTGCCCCTGGGGCCGGGCCAGATCTACAACAGCAACCGCCGCGTGCTGTGCAGTTGGCTGACGCGCATGGGCTGCGAAGTGATCGATGCTGGCATCCTGCCGGACGACCTTGAACAGACCCGCACGCGGTTGGCCGGACTGGGCAGCGTCGACTTGATCCTGTCCACGGGCGGTGTGTCGGTGGGCGAGGCGGATTTTTTGGGCATTGCCCTGCGTGAAGAGGGCGAGCTGGCGCTGTGGAAACTGGCGATCAAGCCGGGCAAGCCGCTGACCTTCGGGCATTTTCGTGGCGTGCCGGTGATCGGCCTGCCCGGTAACCCCGCGTCGACCCTGGTGACCTTTGCGTTGTTGGCTCGGCCTTACCTGCTGCGCCGCCTGGGTGTGGAGGATGTGCAGCCATTGCGGTTCGACGTGCCGGCCGGGTTCGTCTGGGCCAGGCCCGGCAACCGTCGCGAGTACTTGCGCGGGCGCATCGAGCAGGGCAAGGCGATCATCTACCACAACCAGAGCTCCGGTGTGCTGCGCAGCGCGGCGTGGGCTGAAGGGTTTGTGGAAGTGGTGGAAGGGACCACGTTGGCCGTCGGCGACCGGGTCAATTTCATTCCCCTGAGCGAAGTTCTGAACTGACCTGGATCTGAATGTGGGAGGGGGCTTGCCTTAAGGCTTTTTGTAGGAGCGAGCTTGCTCGCGAAAAACTCACAGGCGCTGCGTTCATTCAGAAAGCACGCGTTATCGTTGAGGTTTTTCGCGAGCAAGAGCTAGGCGCCCCCCTCGCTCCTACAGACGGCGATGTACGCTTGACTGGCCGGTAGCTTGTGGATTACTCAGTAATCATCCCCACGCTCGGTGACATCGCGCTCCACCGGCCCCGCATCCGGGTCGTACCCCACCGGGAACTTGCCCTTCAGCGTCCACGCGAACGCAATGATCTCCGCCACCGTGCGGTACAACTCCTCTGGAATACTGTCGCCCAGCTCCATGCGCGCCAGCAGCTTCACCAACTCGGCATTTTCATAGATGGGCACTTCGTTTTCCCGCGCCAGCTTGAGGATCGCTTCAGCCAGGGCCTCGTCGCCCTTGGCGGTCAGGGTGGGCGCTTGTTGGCCATCGTACTTGAGGGCAATCGCCTGGCGGGGAGGGGCAGCGTTCTTCATGCGGTTTCATCCACCCAGCGTTGTTCCAGTCCGGTTTTTGGCCCGCGCGGCGGGCTGCCGAGGTGGCAATCCAGGTCGCCGACGTTGAGCCCGGATGCCACCAGGCGCTCGCGCAGGCTGCCCAAGTGATTTTCGATCAGGCTGGCGGTGAAGGCGCGGGTCGCCCACAACTGGCTGGAGAGTTTGCCCTGGGTCAATTGCGCCTGCACCTGCAACGGCCCCAGCGGTTCCATATCGAACGCCAGTTCGACGCGCCAGAGCATGTGTTTGGCGTCTTTGCGGTCTTTGTGCTCGGGTTGCTCCTTGTCGGGCGCCGGCTCCTCGCGCTGGAACTTCACCTGCAATGGGACGATGTCCTGCAGGCTGCGCATCGGGATTTCCAGTTGCCAGGTGGTTTGCAGGCGGCCGTCAGCGGTGGTGCCGGTCTGTTCCAGGCTCGACAGCTGATGGCTCTGCAATCGGGCAATCGCCCCGGCGGCCAGGCGCAGCAGGTTTTCCAGGTCGCCTTCGCCTTCAAGCTTGGCCATCAGCCGCTCGGGCAGTGGAAAGCTGACCGGGGCCTGCCGCGCGCTGACCTGGCCCAGCGTATTCAGTGGGCTGCGCACAAAGTTGGGCAATACATGGGCCAGCGTGTTGGCCGCAAGAATGGCGTTCAGGTTGGTACTGGCGGGCAGGGCGGGCAGTAAGTCCGCGACAAGGCGCAGCAGTGCGCCCTTCATGTCCAGTGGCGGTATCTGGGGATTCTGCCCTGCGAGTAATCTGGCTTCCAGAAAGGCACCGCTGTTCTGGATCACTTGAGCCAGGACTTTGGGGTTACTGACCTGTGCCAGATCGGGCAATGCAGCGAGCAGACGGTCGGCGGCGGCGCGCAGGTCGGCGGACGTGCTGTCGCCACGGGGCAGGTTTTGCAGGGCAGTGAAGACCGCATCCAGGGAGCCCTGGCGACTTTGCTGGGTCGACAGTTGCTGGGTGACCGCCAATTGATCCTTGAGCCCGCTCAGCGGCACGAAATTGAGGGTCTGCGCGTTCTGTACCACTGCGCTGAGCAAACTGCCCACGCGCAGCGGTTGTGGGCTTTCCACCGTCAGTGTCGCGCCGGCCAGGGCGTTATTCAGCACCGTCACCAACGAACGATAGATCGCCGGTTGCGCCGTGCCCTGGGGCAGCATCTGGGTGGTCAGTACCTTGGCTTGCAACAGCGTACCTTCCGGGACCTTGGCCGTATCGATGCGGGTGAGGGCGGAGATGTTGGCACTCAAGGCCTGTTGCAGGCTGAGGGTCAGGTTGCCCGCCGGCGTCTGGCTCACCGCCACATTGCTGCCCAAGGGCAAGGGCTGGGCGCTGCTGGCCTGCACCAGTGTCTGGCGGCCGCCGTCCAGGGTCAGCTTGAGCAGCAACTGAAAGGCTTCACCGCCTTGTTTAAGGGCAATGACTTCCGCATTCGCGGTTTTCCCAGGGTCAATCAGCCCGACCTGCGGCTCCAGCAGTTTGAGCAGTGCCCCGGGCGCAGGCGCAGGGCTTTGCCCGGCTGGCGGGGTGGGAGGAAGCGTAGGAAGGTTGATCTCGCCGGTCATGGTGCGCATCGTCTCTGGGGAAATTGCTCTCTTTAGCGTAAGGCATCGCATGTATAATGCCGCCCGTCTGCAAAGAGAGCGCTAAAAACCTCACAACTATTTGATCCAGCTCTCTAAAATCGGTCGCCAAAGCCGTTATTGTGCTCCTTTCTATAACGGCCGCTGCACCGCCGACTTGAACCGTAAAGGCCCGCGATCTCTTGACCAGCCCTCTTCTTGAAGCCGTAGCGCTCTCCTGTGAACGCGACCTGCGCCTGCTGTTCGAGCACCTCGACCTGCGCCTGGCGGGCGGTGACATGGTGCAGGTCAGCGGGCCCAACGGCAGCGGCAAGACCAGCCTGTTGCGCTTGCTGGCCGGGCTGATGCAGCCGACGGCCGGGGTTGTGCGCCTCAACGGCAAGCCTCTCGCCGAACAACGCACAGAACTGGCGCGCAGCCTTGTCTGGATCGGTCATGCCGCCGGTATCAAGGACGTGCTCACGGCCGAAGAAAACCTCAGTTGGCTCAGCGCCCTGCATCACCGCGCCAGCCGCGACGCCATCTGGCAGGCCCTGGCTGCCGTGGGCCTGAAGGGCTTTGAAGATGTTCCCTGCCACACCCTGTCCGCGGGCCAGCAGCGCCGGGTGGCCCTGGCCCGTTTGTACCTGCCGGGCCCGCCGCTGTGGATCCTCGACGAACCCTTCACCGCGCTCGATAAACACGGTGTCGCCCAGCTCGAGGAGCACCTGGCGAGGCACTGTGAGCAGGGCGGTACGGTGCTGCTCACCACCCACCACAGCCTGACCCGCCTGCCCGCCGGTTACCGTGAGCTGGATTTGGGGCGGTGGTCGGCATGAGCGTATTCGCCCTGTTGGTTGCCCGCGAAGCACGCCTCTTGTGTCGTCGCCCGGCCGAACTGGCCAACCCGCTGGTGTTCTTTGCCATCGTGATCGCCTTGTTCCCGTTGGCGGTCGGTCCCGAGACTAAACTGTTGCAAACCTTGTCCCCGGGACTGGTGTGGGTCGCGGCGCTTTTATCCGTGCTGCTCTCGCTGGACGGGCTGTTTCGCAGTGATTTCGAGGACGGCTCCCTGGAACAGTGGGTCCTTTCGTCGCACCCGTTGCCACTTCTGGTACTGGCCAAGGTGCTGGCACACTGGGCTTTTTCCGGCCTCGCGCTGGTCTTGCTTTCGCCGCTGCTGGCGCTGATGCTGGGCTTGCCCGTCGAATGCTTGCCGGTGCTGCTCCTGTCCTTGTTGCTCGGTACGCCGGTGCTCAGCCTGTTGGGGGCGGTGGGCGCAGCGTTGACCGTCGGTTTGAAGCGCGGCGGCCTGTTACTGGCCCTGCTGATTCTGCCTTTGTACATCCCGGTTCTGATCCTCGGCAGCGGTGCATTGCAGGCCGCGCTGATGGGGATGCCGGTGACCGGTTACCTCCTGTGGCTTGGCAGCCTGGCCGCCCTGGCGGTAACCCTGACACCCTTTGCCATAGCGGCCGGCCTGAAGATCAGCGTCGGCGAATAATGAGGTCTGGCCAGGCGTTACACGCTTGGCCAGTAAAGACCCTACGCTTCTTGCCATGACAAGAAGCAACCGTGAGAAACAGCAATGAACTGGACCTGGTTTCACAAGCTCGGCTCGCCCAAATGGTTCTATGGCATCAGCGGCAAACTGCTGCCGTGGTTGAGCGTCGCCGCGGTGCTGCTGATCGGCATCGGTCTGGTCTGGGGCCTGGCCTTCGCGCCGCCGGACTATCAGCAGGGCAACAGCTTTCGCATCATCTATATCCATGTGCCCGCCGCCATGCTGGCGCAGTCCTGCTACGTGATGCTGGCGGTATGCGGCATCGTCGGCCTGGTGTGGAAGATGAAGCTCGCCGACGTTGCCCTGCAATGCGCTGCACCCATCGGTGCGTGGATGACCGCCGTGGCGCTGGTCACCGGCGCGATCTGGGGCAAACCCACCTGGGGTTCGTGGTGGGTGTGGGATGCGCGGCTCACTTCGATGTTGATCCTGCTGTTCCTGTACTTCGGCCTGATCGCCCTGGGCAATGCGATCAGCAACCGCGACAGCGCCGCCAAGGCCTGCGCGGTGCTGGCGATTGTCGGCGTGATCAACATCCCGATCATCAAATACTCGGTCGAGTGGTGGAACACCCTGCACCAGGGCGCCACCTTCACCCTCACCGAAAAACCGGCAATGCCGGTAGAAATGTGGGCACCGCTGCTGCTGATGGTGCTGGGCTTCTACTGCTTCTTCGGTGCCGTGCTGCTGATGCGCATGCGCCTCGAAGTGCTCAAGCGTGAAGCCCGCGCCAGTTGGGTCAAGGCCCACGTGCAAGCCTGTCTGGGAGCGCGCGGATGAGTTTTGCTTCTTTCAGTGATTTTCTCGCCATGGGCCATCACGGCCTGTATGTCTGGACGGCCTATGGCATCTGCCTGGCGGTGCTGGCCCTCAACGTCGCCGCGCCGCTGCTGGCGCGCAAGCGTTACCTGCAACAAGAGGCGCGTCGTCTGCGCCGGGAGACCGAAAAGTGAATCCGCTGCGTAGAAAGCGTCTGTTGATCATTCTCGCCATCATGGCCGGCGTCGGCATTGCCGTGGGTCTGGCCTTGAGTGCCTTGCAGCAGAACATCAACCTGTTCTACACCCCGACCCAGATCGCCAATGGCGAAGCGCCGGTCGATACGCGCATCCGCGCCGGCGGCATGGTCGAAAAGGGCTCCTTGAAGCGTTCCGCAGACTCCCTGGATGTAAGCTTCGTGGTCACCGACTTCAGCAAATCCGTGACCATCACCTACCGTGGCATCCTCCCGGACCTGTTCCGCGAAGGCCAGGGCATCGTCGCCCTGGGCAAGCTCAACGCCAGTGGCGTGGTGGTGGCCGATGAAGTGCTGGCCAAGCACGATGAAAAATACATGCCGCCGGAGGTGACCAAAGCCCTCAAGGACAGCGGCCAATCCGCCCCAACCCCTGCCAAGGAGGGCTGAGTCATGAACGCCGCTTTGTTTATTCCCGAACTCGGCCAGTTGGCGATGATCCTCGCCCTGTGCTTTGCCATCGTCCAGGCCGTGGTGCCGTTGCTCGGTGCCTGGCGCGGTGACCGCCTGTGGATGAGCCTGGCGCAGCCGGCCGCTTGGGGGCAGTTCGCGTTCCTGCTGTTCGCCTTCGGTTGCCTGACCTACGCATTCATGACCGACGACTTTTCCGTCGCCTATGTCGCCAATAACTCCAACAGTGCACTGCCCTGGTACTACAAGTTCAGCGCCGTGTGGGGCGCCCACGAAGGTTCGCTGCTGCTGTGGGCGCTGATCCTCGGTGGCTGGACCTTCGCCGTGTCGGTGTTCTCCCGCCAATTGCCGCAGGTCATGCTGGCGCGGGTGCTGGCGGTGATGGGCATGATCAGCATCGGTTTTTTGCTGTTCCTGATCATGACGTCCAACCCGTTCAGCCGCATCCTGCCGCAGATCCCCGTGGACGGGCATGACCTCAACCCACTGCTGCAAGACATCGGCCTGATCGTGCACCCGCCGATGCTCTACATGGGCTATGTCGGCTTTTCCGTGGCGTTTGCCTTCGCCATCGCCGCCTTGCTCGGCGGGCGTCTCGATGCGGCCTGGGCGCGCTGGTCGCGGCCATGGACCATCGTCGCCTGGGCCTTCCTCGGCATTGGTATCACCCTCGGTTCGTGGTGGGCTTATTACGAGCTCGGCTGGGGCGGCTGGTGGTTCTGGGACCCGGTGGAAAACGCCTCCTTCATGCCCTGGCTGGTCGGCACCGCGCTGATTCATTCGCTGGCCGTCACCGAAAAACGCGGCGTGTTCAAGAGCTGGACCGTGTTGCTGGCCATCGCGGCATTTTCCCTCAGCCTGCTCGGCACGTTCCTCGTGCGTTCGGGCGTACTGACGTCGGTGCATGCGTTTGCTTCCGACCCTGCGCGCGGCGTATTCATCCTGATCTTCCTGCTGTTTGTCGTCGGCGGTTCGCTGACCCTGTTCGCCCTGCGCGCGCCAGTGGTCAAGAGCCAGGTCGGCTTTAATCTGTGGTCGCGGGAAACCTTGCTGCTGGGTAACAACCTGGTGCTGGTGGTGGCGGCGTCGATGATTCTGCTCGGCACCCTCTACCCCCTGGTGCTGGATGCCTTGAGCGGCGCCAAGCTGTCCGTCGGCCCGCCGTACTTCAACGCCTTGTTCATTCCGTTGATGGGCCTGTTGATGGTGGTGATGGCGGTCGGTGTGCTGGTGCGCTGGAAAGACACCCCGGTGAAATGGCTGGCCGGCATGCTGATGCCGGTGCTGCTGGGCAGTGTGGCCCTGGCTGTGATCGCCGGGGTTGCCTACGGCGACTTCAACTGGGCGGTGCTCGCCACCTTCCTGCTCGCCGCCTGGGTGTTGCTGGCCGGCGTGCGCGATATCGCCGACAAGACCCGCCACAAGGGCCTGATCAAAGGCCTGCCGACCCTGACCCGCAGCTACTGGGGCATGCAGATCGCCCATATCGGCATCGCCGTCTGCGCCCTGGGCGTGGTGTTGTCGAGCCAGAACAGCGCCGAGCGCGACCTGCGCCTGGCGCCCGGCGAGTCCATGGACCTGGGCGGTTACCAGTTCATCTTCGAAGGCGCCAGGCACTTTGAAGGACCGAATTTCACGTCAGACAAAGGCACCGTACGCGTGGTGCGCAACGGTAAGGAAATCGCCGTGCTACACCCGGAAAAACGCCTGTACACCGTGCAGAGTTCGATGATGACCGAGGCGGGCATCGATGCCGGTTTCACCCGTGACCTTTACGTGGCGTTGGGTGAGCCCCTGGGCGATGGCGCCTGGGCAGTGCGCGTGCATGTCAAACCGTTCGTGCGCTGGATCTGGTTCGGCGGCTTGCTGACCGGGTTGGGTGGTTTGCTCGCGGCGCTGGACCGGCGTTATCGGGTCAAGGTCAGGAGCCGGGTGCGTGAAGCGCTCGGCATGGGAGCGGCGGTATGAAGCGTGGATTGATGGTGTTGCCGCTGGCAGCGTTCCTGGTGGTGGCGGTGTTTCTCTATCGCGGCTTGTACCTGGACCCGGCCGAGTTGCCGTCGGCCATGATCGGCAAGCCGTTCCCGGAATTCTCTCTGCCCACGGTGCAGGGCGACAAGCAACTGACCCGCGCCGACCTGCTGGGCAAGCCGGCGCTGGTCAACGTGTGGGGCACCTGGTGCATCTCCTGCCGCGTCGAACACCCGGTGTTGAACAAACTCGCTGAGAAAGGCGTGGTGATCTATGGCATCAACTACAAGGACGACAATGCAGCAGCCTTGAAGTGGCTGGCCGAATTTCACAACCCGTACCAGCTGGATATTCGCGATGAAGACGGCAACCTCGGCCTGAACCTCGGCGTCTATGGCGCTCCGGAAACCTTCTTTATCGACGCTAAAGGTGTAATCCGCGACAAGTACGTCGGCGTGATCGACGAAGTGGTCTGGCGCGAGCAACTGGCTGCCAAGTACCAGGCGCTGGTCGACGAGGCCAAACCATGAAGCGCCTGTTAGTCGCTGCTGTATTGGTGCTGGGCCTGGCCGGTGTGGCCCACGCCGCCATCGACACCTACGAATTTGCCAATGACGGTGATCGCGAGCGTTTCCGCGAGCTGACCAAGGAACTGCGCTGCCCCAAATGCCAGAACCAGGACATCGCAGACTCCAACGCGCCCATCGCCGCCGACCTGCGCAAGGAAATCTTCCGCATGCTGGGGGAGGGCAAGGACAACCAGCAGATCATCGACTTCATGGTCGACCGCTACGGTGATTTTGTGCGCTATAAACCGGCGCTTACCGGCAAGACCGCGCTGCTCTGGTTCGGTCCTGCCGGGCTGCTGCTGACCGGCGTGGTGGTGATGGCCGTCATCGTGCGCCGTCGCCGCGCCGCACCTGCCGATGGCAGCGACACGCTGTCCCCCGAAGAGCGTAAACGCCTCGACCAACTGCTGGACACCAAGACCGATGATTGATTTCTGGCTCGCAGCCGGCCTGCTGCTGTTGATTGCCCTGAGTTTCCTGTTGATCCCTGTGCTGCGCGGCCGTCGTGCCCAGCGCGAAGAGGACCGCACCGCGCTGAACGTGGCGCTGTATCAAGAGCGCGTCGCCGAACTGCAAGTGCAGCGCGACGACGGCGTCCTGGATGCGGCGCAACTCGATACCGGCCGTGCCGAAGCGGCGCGTGAGTTGCTGGCCGATACCGAAGGCGTGGACAAGCCGCGCGAATCCCGCCTGGGCAAGCCTCTGCCAGTGTTGGCGGCGTTTCTCGTGCCGGTGCTGGGCGTTGCGCTGTACCTGCATTACGGGGCGAGCGACAAGGTCGAGCTGACCCGCGAGTTTTCCCAGCCGCCGGTGTCGATGGCCGACATGACGCAGCGCCTGGAACGTGCCGCAGTGGCCCAGCCGGACTCAGCTGAAGGCCTGTACTTCCTGGGCCGCGCCTACATGGCCCAGGATCGCTCCGCCGATGCCGCCAAGGTGTTTGAACGCAGCGTCGCCTTGGCCGGTCGCCAGCCCGAGTTGCTCGGGCAGTGGGCCCAGGCGCAGTATTTTGCCGACAACAAACAGTGGTCGCCCAAGGTTCAGGCGCTGACCGACGAAGCCCTGAAGCTTGATCCAAAGGAAGTCACCAGCCTCGGCCTGCTCGGTATTGCCGCCTTTGAAGGCCAGCGCTATCAGGAGGCTATCGACTACTGGAATCGTCTGTTGGCGCAACTGCCGCCCGACGACAATTCCCGGGTGGCGCTGCAGGGCGGTATCGATCGCGCTGCGCAAAAGCTCCGGGAGAGCGGCGGCACTGTTACGCAAAAGGCGGTGCTGAAAGTGCGCGTGGACCTGTCCGCCGACGTGAAAGCCAAGGCCCTGCCGGGTGACAGCGTGTTTATCTTCGCCCGCGCCGTCAGCGGCCCGCCTGCGCCGCTCGCGGCCAAACGGGTCACCGTTGCCGAACTGCCTGTCACCGTGGAACTGAGCGATGCCGACGCGATGATGCCGCAGTTGAAACTGTCCAACTTCCCTGAAGTCCAACTGGTTGCGCGCATATCCCGGGCAGGTGTTCCAACCGCTGGCGAGTGGATCGGCCGCAGCCAACCCTTGGCCAGCAGCATTACTGCGCTGCAGCAGCTGACCATCGACAGTCCGGATAAGTAATTGGAGGAAAGGCCCATGAACGCATTTGCACGTATGACCCTGCTCAGCCTCGTCGTGGGGCTGAGCGCCTGTGCGGTTCACCGGCCACCTCCGGGCCCCACCGGCCCGACCATCCCGCCATCGGGCCCGTCGACCCAGCCCGACACCAAACCCTCCGGCCCGGTAACCCCGCCGCCAAAACCGCTGCCGAGCAAATCGCCGACCTTCGCCCCACCCCCAGGCGCCGCCAGCCACTGGGACGGCAAGATGCAGGTGTACGTCCTCGACGACCAGCCCGACACGTTCTACCGCCAGCGCACCTACTACCGCTGGAGCAACGGCTGGAGCCGCTCCATCAGCCCGAACGGGCCGTGGGAAGAGACCAGCGTGCAAGGCGTGCCGCCTGGATTGAGCAAGCAATACGCGCAATGACAAAAGGCGACCTTCGGGTCGCCTTTTTCTTGCCTCTGATTGATCGTTCCCACGCTCGGCGTGGGAATGCATCCCGTGACGCTCCGCGTCACCAGTGCGCAAAAAGCAGGACGCGGAGCGTCCAGAGCGGCATTCCCACGCGGAGCGTGGGAACGATCTTGTTATCAAGCTACAGGACACTCCCGGTTCAACGCCTCATTCACCAACAACTGTGCAATTTCCATCATCTGCACGACCGCCAGCACCTGCTTGCGGCCTGAGCCATCCAGATGCTCGGCGCAGTCGTACGCACAGACTGTCGCCGACTCCAGCATTTCGCTGGCATTGCTTAACGCCGCTTCGGTGCCGAGGCCGGGTCGGACGGTGAAGATGAGGTTGGGTGAGGTTTGTGAAAGGTCATCCGAGTGGAATGATGGGGGATTTGGCGTAACTTTTTTCATGCGGTCAGTCTCCATTCAGTTGGAGCTCACCACGTCCGCGACCAAGCAGAAGGGTGGCGAGCTGTACGCAGGTTGGTCGACCAGGGAATGGAAACCCGGCAGGGCCCTGAGCCCTCCCGCGCACAGCCCGCCATAACGCGAGCACAAGAATGCCGCTTGCGCGGCACTGTGCGCCATTCTAACCCAGGCGACCAAGCCTGATCGCTGATGAGCAGCGACTGCGAGAGGCTAACGGTGCGTTATAGCAACTGCAAGCCACGCAGATCGTAGGAAAGTTCCTGGCTGGCTCAAGCGTTGCGCCGTTTTGATCGTTCCCACGCTCCGCGTGGGAATGCATCCCGTGACGCTCCGCGTCACCAGTGCGCAAAAAGCAGGACGCGGAGCGTCCAGAGCGGCATTCCCACGTGGAGCGTGGGAACGATCCTGGCTGGCTCAGCCGTTGCGCCGTCTGAGTGGTGACGAGTAAGCAGCGCAGCCATCCACCGCTGTCACCGCTCACCCTTTCCCGGTAAGGTGACCACCGCCGGCCTGGCTGCCGGGCAATCGCTGGATATACTCTGCGGTACCAGGCAAACCGGGCCAGGGCCAACCCGTGCGAAAACAAGCAAAGAGAGTGGTGTGATGGCAGGCAGGTTGATCTATCTCATCGGACCTTCAGGTTCGGGCAAGGACAGCCTGCTGGATGCCGCGCGTCCACGGTTGGCCGAGCATGGCTGCCGCGTTGTGCGCCGCGTGATTACGCGCTCGGCGGAAGCGGTGGGCGAGGCGGCGCAAGGCGTGAGCCCGGCGCAGTTTGCAGCGATGCAGGCGCAGGGCGCGTTTGCCCTCAGTTGGCAGGCCAATGGGTTGTCCTACGGCATTCCCAAGGAGATTGACGAGTGGCTGGCGGCCGGGGAGGACGTGCTGGTCAATGGCTCCCGTGCGTATCTGGTGCAAACCCGCGAGCGTTACCCGACGCTGCGGGTACTGCTGCTGACCGTTGATCAAGCCGTACTGCGCCAGCGCCTGGTCGCGCGCGGGCGTGAGGCCCTGGCGGACATCGAGGAACGTCTGGCGCGCAACGCGCAGTTCACCGAGGCGCTGATCGCCGCCAATGGCGCGGGTTTGTTCGTGCTGGATAACTCCGGCCCGCTGGAACACACGGTCGCGCGCTTGCTGTGTTGCCTGGACCACGCGCACTCGGCTTGAGCCTGAAGCGGCGCCGAACCTCTCATCAATATCCGGTAAAACAACCGTCAGTCAGCCTCGGCGATTCTGTGCTTGAATAAATATAACTCTAGGGTTACGTTTAATCAGTCCGAGCCAAGGAGGCGACGGTGCAAAGCAGGCTATTGATCAAGGAGTTGCTGGAAGCGGGCTGGGAGCTGGATAGGGTTACCGGCAGCCATCACCTTTTCACCCACCGCTATAACTCGTACACGATACCGGTGCCCCATCCGAAGAAGGATCTGCCGTTGGGCACTGTGAGAAGCATCAGGAAACGCGCCGGGCTGTTTCAGTTTTAAGGAGAGCATGCATGCAATACCCAATCTGTATCGAATGGGGCGATGACTTCACCGCCACCGGTATCCAGATCCCCGATATTCCGGGCGCCGTCACCGCCGGGGACAGTTTCGAAGAGGCCTACAACGCGGCCGTGGAAGTGGCGCACCTCATGCTGCAGGAGATTGCCGCAGAGGGCGGGGTGATTCCAATGCCAACCTCGGTTGCCACTCATCACGCCCATGAAGACTACGCCGGTATGGGCTGGGGCATGTTGGAGCTGGATATCTCGCCCTATCTGGGCAAGACCGAGAAGGTCAATGTGACCTTGCCCGGTTATGTGATCCAACGCATCGACCGTTACGTGCGTGAACACAACGTCAAAAGCCGCTCGTCATTTCTGGCGGATGCGGCTTTGGAGAAGTTGGTGCGTTCTTAAGCGTTGGCGACCGCTACCTGCCGCGACGCACTGAGGAACCGCAACAACGCCACCAGCGGGAATGCACTGCCCACCAGCATCACGCCCAGCCAACCGCCGTGTTCGTACACGCTGCTGGCAATCGCCGAGCCGAAGGCACCGCCAATGAAGATGCTGGTCATGTACAGCGCGTTCAGGCGGCTGCGACTATGGGCGTCGAGGGCGTAGACGGCACGCTGGCCGAGGACCATGTTCATCTGCACGCAGAAGTCCAGCACGACGCCCGTTACCGCCAGGCCGATCACGCTGTACAGCGGGTGCACGAAGGCCGGCAGGAAACTCAGCGCACCCAGCAGCATCGCCAGCAACGAGGCGCGGTGGGTGTGACCGGCATCGGCCAGCCGCCCGGCGATAGGCGCAGCGATGGCACCGATGGCACCGACCAGGGCGAAGATCGCGATCTGGGTCTGGCTGAGGCCGTGGTTGCGCACCAGTTCCAGTGGCGCGGCGGTCCAGAACAGGCTGAACGCGGCAAACATGCAACCTTGATAAAACGCACGCTGGCGTAACACCGGCTGCTCACGCAGCAAGGTACCCAGCGAACCCAGCAACTGGCCGTAACTGGCGCTGTGCGTCGGTTGGCGCTTGGGAATGGTCAGCATCAACACCACACTGATAAACACCATCAATGCCGCCGCCGCCATGAACATCGCCCGCCAGCCGAAGTGGTCCGCCACCACGCTGGATACCGGTCGCGCCAGCAGAATGCCCAGCAGCAGGCCGCCCATGATGCTGCCGACCACCCGGCCACGGGATTCGGCAGGCGCCAGGTGTGCGGCCAACGGGATCAGGATCTGCACCGACACCGAACTGAAGCCGATCAGCAGCGACACCAGCAAAAACAGGTTGGGCTGCTCGGTGAACGCGGCGCCCAACAGGCTGGCGATGGCCACCATGGTGGTGATGATCATCAGCTTGCGATTTTCCAGCAGGTCCCCCAGCGGCACCAGGAAGAACAGGCCCAGGGCGTAGCCGATCTGCGTGAGCGACACGATCAGGCTGGCCATTGCCGGCGTGAGGCCGATGTCCGGCGCGATCAGTTCGATAATCGGCTGCGCGTAGTAGATGTTGGCGACAATGGCGCCGCAGCAAAACGCAAACAGCATGACCATGCCTCGGGTCATGGTGCCGGCAGCGTGGGGGGTAGCATTCATGGGGTTCTCATGCAGGCGAAGGACGATGGGAGGAGAGAGTAAAGACATCGGCCGGCGCTGAGTAGGCCGCTTGTGGTGATAACGGTCATGCCGCGAAATAATGATTCAACGCCAAACCAATGTGGGAGGGGGCCCCCTCCCACAGTTCTGACTGTGTTTATTCAGCCCGAACGTTTATTGGCCGGTGTAAATCTGGTCAAACACCCCGCCATCGTTGAAGTGGGTTTTCTGCACGGTGCGCCAGTCACCAAAGGTCTTCTCCACCGACAGGAAGTCGACTTTCGGGAAACGGTCGGTGTACTTGGCCAGCACGTTCGGGTCACGCGGGCGCAGGTAGTTGTTGGCGGCGATTTCCTGGCCTTGCGGCGACCACAGGTACTTCAGGTAGTCTTCGGCGGCGGCGCGGGTGCCTTTCTTCTCGACCACTTTGTCCACCACCGACACCGGCGGCTCGGCCTCGGCGGACACGCTTGGGTAGATCACTTCGAACTGATCACGACCGAATTCACGGGCGATCATTTCCGCTTCGTTCTCAAAGGTCACCAGCACGTCGCCGATCTGGTTGGTCATGAAGGTGGTCGTCGCGGCCCGGCCACCGGTGTCGAGTACCGGCGCTTGTTTGAACAGCTTGCCGACAAAGGCCTTGGCTTTTTCTTCATCGCCGCCGTTCTTCAGCACATAGCCCCAGGCCGACAGGTAGGTGTAGCGGCCGTTACCCGAGGTCTTCGGGTTGGGTACGATCACTTGCACGCCGTCCTTGAGCAGATCCGGCCAATCTTTCAGGGCTTTCGGGTTGCCCTTGC
Organism: Pseudomonas sp. 34 E 7; assembly: GCF_900005715.1. NCBI lineage: Bacteria > Pseudomonadati > Pseudomonadota > Gammaproteobacteria > Pseudomonadales > Pseudomonadaceae > Pseudomonas > Pseudomonas sp. 34 E 7. The sequence continues at coordinate 58,742 of NZ_CVTX01000158.1, read as the reverse complement.
GCACGATAAAGACAGTGGCCGAGGTGAACGGCGCACTGTTGTTCGGCAGGCGGGTGACCCAGTTGTCCGGTACGAGCTTGCCGTTGTCGGCCAGGGCGTTGATGTCGGTCGCCATGTTCATGGTAATCACGTCCGCCGGCAGGCCGTCGATCACCGAGCGCGCTTGTTTGCTGGAGCCGCCGAAGGACATCTGCAGGGTCAGCTTGTCATTCGGGTGCTCGGCGTCCCAATGCTTCTGGAAGGCGGCGTTGTAGTCTTTGTAGAAATCACGCATCACGTCGTAGGAGACGTTGAGCAGAGTGACCGGAGCCGCCTGGACGGCGCCGGCCAGGGCCAGGCCGGCGGCCAGGAGGGAGGCGCTGAGGATGTTTTTCACTGCTCATTCCTTGTTGTTCGAGAGAAGGGGGGAGGCACAATGCCAGCGACTATAGCCGGGGCTGCATAGTCGCTTAAAGATTAAAAAGAACTTTGCTTATTCCACTTTCTTAAACAGGTTGCTGCCACAGCGTGAACAAAACGCCGCATTCGGCTCATGGCTGTTCTTCTTGCACACCGGACAGTCGGTCTGCAGCTGTTCACCGCGCATGGCACTGGCCAGCTCGGCGGTGAATATCCCGGTCGGCACGGCAATAATCGAGTAGCCGGTAATCATCACCAGCGAGGAAATCACCTGGCCCAGCGGGGTCTTGGGCACGATATCGCCAAAGCCCACGGTGGTGAGCGTCACGATCGCCCAATAGATGCCCTTGGGAATGCTGGTAAACCCGTGCTCCGGGCCCTCGATCACGTACATCAGGGTGCCGAACACTGTCACCAGGGTGCACACGCTGACCAGGAACACCACGATCTTCTGTTTGCTGCCGCGCAGCGCCGCCATCAGGTAGTTGGCCTGCTTGAGGTAAGGACTGAGCTTGAGGACGCGGAAGATCCGCAGCATGCGGATGATGCGGATAATCAGCAGGTACTGCGCGTCGCTGTAGTACAACGCGAGGATGCCGGGCACGATGGCGAGCAGATCCACCAGCCCGTAAAAACTGAAGGCGTAGCGCAATGGCTTGGGCGAGCAGTACAGGCGCAGGCCGTACTCGATGGCGAAGATCAGCGTGAAGCCCCACTCGATATAGGCCAGCACGTCAGCGTAGTTCTGGTGAATTTCGTCGATGCTGTCGAGCATCACGATCACCAGGCTGGCGAGGATGATCAACAACAGGATGCCGTCAAAGCGCCGCCCGGCGACGGTGTCGCTTTGGAAAACCATCACGTAGAGCCGCTGGCGCCAGTCGTTGTTGCTGTCCATAAATCCCGCTCGAATTGAATATCGGCAAAGCCTAGGGGGATTCGTACGGACTGTCCATGCGCGGCTTGCGCAGTATTCGCAGGCTGGCGCGCACCAGCCAGCAGGTCAGAATGAAGGGCGCCGTCAGCGCCGGCAGGTGCAGGGCGGCGAAGCCGGGGGTGAGCATGATTGTCAGGACGATGCCGATCAGCGGCAACCAGGGCTCGCGGCGTGCCTGGCTCAGTGCCAAGGCGGCGAGCGCCGGGTTATAGCTGTGCAGGCCGAGCAGGGCGCCGCTGGTTTCGCCCAGCAGCAAGGCGACCGGCACGCCGGCGATGGCGCCGGTGAGTGCCCATAAGGCGGCGCGCCGATCAGCCAGCAGCAGGCCGAGCGCAATCAAGGCTCCGGCCAGGGGCTGGTCCAACAGCATCACTTGCGCCAGGCCGGTGAATGGCGCAGCGATTACCGTCAGGGGCTCGGGCTCGCTCAGGGCCAAGGTCGCGGGCGCGATGTTGCCCAGCAACAACCAGCCCAGGCCGACAAAGGGTGTGGTGTAGGCGGGCAGCGCCTGGGGCTGGGCGGCGTATTTCGACCACTGCCGCACCAGCATTGCGCTTAAGCCGCCACAGGCCAGGATCAGCGGCGGCACCAGGGCCGACCAGGCGAGGTGCTGGCTGATCAACACACCCAGCAATACGCCGTTGTAGCTGTACAGCCCGGCCTGGCGTTCAGCCTTGGGGTAGCCCCGGCGCTGCGCCGTGAGCAAGCCTGCGACGCCCCCCAGCAATGCGCCGCCGAGCAACCCCGGTGCGCCGATCAGGATCGCCAACAGGCACAGCAGGCCGCACAGCGGATGGCGCTGGAAAAAGATCTGGCTGAAGCCGTTGAGCAGGGCTTCGGCCCAGTCGGGGCAGGTTGGATTGTGCATGGCAACTCCCTGTAGGAGCGAGCTTGCTCGCGAAAAACCTAAAGGCGCCGCGTGCATTCAGGATGCCTGCGTCAGCGTTGACGTTCTTCGCGAGCAAGCTCGCTCCTACAGTAGGGTTTCGATACGCAAGGAATTGGTCGACCCCAACTGCCCAAATGGCACCCCCGCAGTAATCACCAACGTATCCCCACGCTGCGCCATGCCCTGAGCCTGGGCGATCTCAAGCGCAGTGGAACACACCTCATCCACCTGCCGAAGCCGATCATTGACCACCGAGTGCACCCCCCACGCCACGCTCAGGCGCCGCGCCGTGGACAGGTTTGGCGTGAGCGTGAGGATCGGCGCCACCGGCCGCTCCCGTGCCGCGCGCAGGCTGGAGGCGCCCGACTCGCTGTAGTTCACCAGCACCGCCACCGGCAGGATGCTGCTGATGCGGCGGATCGCGCAGCTGATGGCGTCCGACACCGTGGCATCCGCCCCGGGCCGGCTGACATCCAGCTGGGCCTGGTAATCCGGGCCGTGTTCCACCTGGCGGATGATCTTGCTCATCATCTGCACGGCTTCCAGAGGGTATTCGCCCGAGGCCGTTTCGGCCGACAGCATCAGCGCATCCGCCCCTTCGGCCACCGCATTGGCCACGTCGGTGACTTCGGCGCGGGTCGGTGCCGGAGAGAAACGCATGGACTCGAGCATCTGGGTCGCTACCACCACCGGTTTACCCAGTTGGCGGCAGGTCTTGATGATGTCCTTCTGGATGTGCGGCACGCTTTCGGCCGGCACTTCCACGCCCAGGTCGCCACGGGCCACCATGATCGCATCACTCAATTCGGCGATTTCGCGCAGTTGTTGCACCGCCGAGGGCTTCTCGATCTTGGCCATCAGGAAGGCCCGGTCGCCGATCAGTGCGCGGGCTTCGCGGATATCTTCCGGGCGCTGCACGAACGACAGCGCCACCCAGTCCACGCCCAACTCCAGGCCGAAGCTCAGGTCGCGACGGTCCTTGGCGGTCAGCGGGCTGAGTTGCAACAGTGCCTGGGGCACATTCACACCTTTGCGGTCGGACAGCTCGCCACCATTGAGCACGGTGGTGTCGATGGCGTCGGCGTGCCGGGTGATGACGCGCAGGCGCAGCTTGCCGTCGTCCAGCAACAGGTCCATGCCGGGCTCCAGTGCCGCGATGATTTCCGGGTGGGGCAGGTTGACCCGGCGTTGATCGCCCGGTGTTTCATCCAGGTCCAGGCGCAGCGCCTGGCCGCGCACCAGTTGCACCTTGCCCTCGGCAAAGCGCCCGACGCGCAGCTTGGGCCCTTGCAGGTCCATGAGGATGCCCAGCGGGTAATTCAGTTGGCGCTCTACCTGGCGAATCCACTCATAGCGCTGCGCGTGATCGGCGTGGTCGCCGTGGCTGAAATTGAGGCGAAAGATGTTCACCCCGGCCTGCACCAGCTCGCGGATGTCATCGATCCCAGCGGTGGCCGGGCCCAGGGTGGCGAGGATTTTGACCTTCTTGTCAGGCGTCATGTTTGGCGGTCTCAAGGATCAGGATGGCGCGGAAGTCGTTGACGTTGGTGCGGGTCGGCTCGGTGACGATCAAGTCGCCCAGGGCGGCGAAATAGCCGTAGCCGTTGTTGTTATCCAACTCGTCGCTGGCGCTCAGGCCCAGGGCTTCGGCACGGCGGTAGCTGCACGGGGTCATGAGCGCGCCGGCGTTGTCTTCCGAGCCGTCGATGCCGTCGGTGTCGCCGGCCAGGGCGTAGACGCCGGGCAGGCCCTTGAGGCTGTCGGTGAGGCTGAGCAAAAATTCCGCGTTGCGCCCGCCACGGCCATTGCCGCGCACGGTGACGGTGGTTTCGCCGCCGGAGAGGATCACGCACGGTGCCGCCAACGGCTGGCCGTGCTGCACGATTTGCCGGGCGATGCCGGCGTGCACCTTGGCCACCTCGCGCGCTTCACCTTCGAGGTCGCCGAGGATCAGCGGGCTGAAACCGGCCTGGCGCACTTTAACCGCCACCGCTTCCAGGGATTGCTGCGGCCGGGCGATCAATTGGAAGTGGCTGCGCGCCAGCAGCGGGTCGCCGGGTTTGACGGTTTCCGAGGCGGGGTCTTGCAGCCAACTGCGCACCGAGGCCGGGATGTCGATGCCGTAGCGCTTGAGGATCGCCAGGGCCTGTTGCGAGGTGCTGGGGTCGCCGACGGTGGGGCCGGAAGCGATTACCGTGGCCAGGTCGCCCGGCACATCGGAAATCGCGTAGGTGTAGACCGTGGCGGGCCACGCGGCCTTCGCCAACCGTCCACCCTTGATCGCTGACAGGTGCTTGCGCACGCAATTCATCTCGCCAATGGTGGCGCCGGACTTGAGCAGGGCTTTGTTGAGGCTTTGCTTGTCGGCCAGGGTGATGCCGTCGGCGGGCAGGGCGAGCAAGGCGGAGCCGCCACCGGAGAGCAGGAAGATCACGCGATCGTCTTCGTTCAGGTCACTGATCAGGTCCAGCACGCGTTTGGCCACGGCCAGGCCGGCAGCGTCGGGCACGGGATGCGCGGCCTCGACCACTTCGATTTTCTTGCACGGTGCACCGTGGCCGTAGCGGGTGACGACCAGGCCGCTGACCTCGCCCTGCCAGCAGTGCTCCACGACCAGCGCCATGGCGGCGGCGGCCTTGCCGGCGCCGATCACGATCACACGGCCGCTGCGGTCGGCGGGCAGGTAAGGTTCAAGGACTTGCCGGGGGTGGGCGGCGTCGATGGCTGTGGCAAACAGCTCGCGAAGCAGGTGTTGCGGATCGACCGACATAAGCGGGCTCCCGGGGGAATTCTTGTTATTAGAGGTGCAACAATCGAGCTATGAAATGAGGGCCCAGTGTGGGAGGGGGCAAGCCCCCTCCCACACTGATTTGCATTTCATTGCAGCTTATTTATCGCGAATCGAGAAATTCGCCATATGCTCCAAGCCCTTGATCAGCGCCGAATGGTCCCAGTTGCCGCCACCAAGCGCGGCGCAGGTGCTGAACACTTGCTGGGTGCCGGCGGTGTTTGGCAGGTTGATCCCCAACTCCTTGGCTCCGGCCAGGGCCAGGTTCAAGTCCTTCTGGTGCAGGTTGATGCGGAAACCCGGGTCGAAGGTGCCCTTGATCATGCGTTCGCCATGCACTTCGAGAATCTTCGACGACGCAAAACCGCCCATCAGCGCTTCACGCACCTTGGCCGGGTCCGCGCCATTTTTCGAGGCGAACAGCAGCGCTTCGGCCACCGCCTGGATATTCAGCGCGACAATGATCTGGTTGGCGACCTTGGCGGTCTGGCCATCGCCGTTGCCGCCGACCAGGGTGATGTTCTTGCCCATGGCCTGGAACAGCGGCAGGGCGCGCTCGAAGGTCTGCGGCTCGCCACCGATCATGATGCTCAGCGTGCCGGCCTTGGCGCCGACTTCACCACCGGACACCGGGGCATCCAGGTACTGCGCGCCGGTCTCGTTGACCTTGGCCGCGAACGCCTTGGTGGCGGTGGGGGAGATCGAACTCATGTCGATCACCACTTTATGGGGCGACAGCCCGGCGGCCACGCCGTCAGCCCGGAACAGCACGTCTTCGACCTGAGGGGTGTCGGGCACCATGACGATGATGAACTCGGCTTCCTGGGCCACTTGCTGCGGGTTGGCCAGCGCCACCGCGCCGGCAGCGATCAGCTCGGCGGGCGCGTTGCCGTGATGCTCGGAAAGAAACAATTGATGCCCTGCTTTCTGCAGGTTGGCGGCCATGGGTTGGCCCATGATGCCGGTGCCGATAAATCCGATTTTAGCCATTTATGAGGTCCTCTTTTTTATTCGGTAGGCAAACGTGTTTGAGGTCTGCCAGACACAGCGGTCCAATGTGGGAGGGGGCTTGCCCCCGATTGCGGTGTGTCAGGTGTAGATGATGTGACTGAACCACCGCTATCGGGGGCAAGCCCCCTCCCACATAAGCTGCCGGTGTCTGTTAGATGGCGTTATGGGTTTTGAGCCAACCCAAACCCGCTTCGGTAGTGGTCAGCGGCTTGTATTCACAGCCAACCCAACCCGTGTAGCCAATCCGGTCCAGATGCTCGAACAGGAACCGGTAATTGATCTCTCCCGTCCCCGGCTCATTACGCCCCGGGTTATCCGCCAGCTGGATATGGTTGATGACCCCCAGGTGCGTCGCCATGGTCCGGGCCAAATCGCCTTCCATGATCTGCATGTGATAGATGTCGTACTGCAGGAACAGATTGTCACTGCCCACCTGCTCGCGAATCGACAGGGCCTGGGCGGTGTTGTTCAGGTAGAACCCGGGGATGTCGCGGGTGTTGATCATCTCCATCACCAGCTTGATGCCCGCCGCCTGCAACGCGTTGGCGGCGTACTTGAGGTTGGCGACGAAGGTCTTTTCCACGGTTTCGTCATCCACGCCTTGCGGCGCAATACCCGCCAGGCAGTTGACCTGGGTATTGCCCAGGACCTGGGCGTAGGCGATGGCCAGCTTGACCCCGGCGCGGAATTCTTCGACCCGGTCGGGGTGGCAGGCCAGGCCGCGCTCGCCTTTGGCCCAGTCCCCGGCGGGCAGGTTGAACAGCACCTGGGTCAGGCCGTTGGCGTCGAGCTGCGCCTTGATGTCGGCTGAACTGAACTCATACGGGAACAGGTATTCCACACCTTCGAAGCCCGCATCGGCGGCCGCTTTGAAGCGGGCAAGGAATTCCTGTTCGGTAAACAGCATGGACAGGTTGGCGGCAAAGCGCGGCATAGGGTTCTCCTTAATCGAGCAGGGAAATGGCGGTCGGTGCGTCGTTGCCGACCAGGGCCAGGTCTTCGAATTCGTTGACGGCGTTGATCTCGGTGCCCATGGAAATATTGGTCACCCGTTCCAGAATAATCTCAACGATCACCGGCACCTTGAATTCTTCGATCATTTCCTGGGCGCGGCGCAGCGCCGGCTGGATCTGGCTCGGCTCGAACACACGCAGCGCCTTGCAACCCAGGCCCTCGGCGACGGCCACATGGTCGACGCCATAGCCGTTGAGTTCCGGGGCGTTGAGGTTGTCGAAAGACAACTGCACGCAGTAGTCCATTTCAAAACCGCGTTGTGCCTGGCGGATCAGCCCCAGATACGAGTTGTTCACCACCACGTGGATATACGGCAGCTTGAACTGCGCGCCGACGGCCAGCTCTTCGATCATGAACTGGAAGTCGTAGTCGCCAGAGAGCGCCACCACCTTGCGGCTCGGGTCGGCCTTGACCACCCCGAGCGCCGCCGGAATGGTCCAGCCCAGTGGGCCCGCTTGGCCGCAGTTGATCCAGTGGCGTGGTTTGTAGACGTGGAGGAACTGCGCGCCGGCAATTTGCGACAGGCCGATGGTGCTGACGTAGCAGGTGTCTTTGCCGAACACCTGGTTCATCTCTTCGTACACCCGTTGCGGCTTGACCGGTACGTTGTCGAAGTGAGTCTTGCGGTGCAGGGTGGCCTTGCGCTGCTGGCAGTCATGCAGCCAGGCGCTGCGGTCCTTGAGCTTGCCGGCGGCTTTCCACTCGCGGGCCACTTCGATGAACATCGTCAGCGCGGAACCGGCGTCGGACACGATGCCCAGGTCCGGGGTGAACACGCGGCCGATCTGCGTCGGTTCGATGTCGACGTGGATGAACTTGCGGCCTTCGGTGTACACCTCCACCGAACCGGTGTGGCGGTTGGCCCAGCGGTTACCGATACCCAGGACCACGTCGGACTTGAGCATCGTCGCGTTGCCGTAACGATGGGACGTCTGCAGGCCGACCATGCCCACCATCAACGGGTGATCGTCGGGGATGGTGCCCCAGCCCATCAGGGTCGGGATCACCGGGATGCCCGTCAGTTCGGCGAATTCCACCAGCAACTCGCTGGCGTCGGCGTTGATCACGCCGCCGCCGCTGACCAGCAAAGGGCGCTCTGCCTGGTCGAGCAGGGCCAGGGCCTTCTCCACCTGGATGCGGGTGGCCAAAGGCTTGGCCAGGGGTAGCGGTTGGTAGGCATCGATGTCGAATTCGATCTCGGCCATTTGTACGTCGAACGGCAAGTCGATCAAGACCGGGCCGGGGCGGCCGGAGCGCATCTCATAAAAAGCTTTTTGAAACGCGTAGGGCACTTGGCCGGGCTCCAGGACGGTGGTCGCCCACTTGGTCACCGGCTTCACGATGCTGGTGATGTCCACGGCCTGGAAATCTTCCTTGTGCATCCGGGCGCGCGGCGCTTGCCCGGTGATGCACAGGATCGGGATCGAATCGGCCGAGGCGCTGTACAGGCCGGTGACCATGTCGGTGCCTGCCGGGCCCGAGGTGCCGATGCATACGCCGATGTTGCCGGCCTTGGTGCGGGTGTAGCCCTCGGCCATGTGTGAGGCGCCTTCAACGTGGCGAGCAAGGACGTGATCGATGCCACCCACCTTCTGCAAGGCCGAATACAGCGGGTTGATTGCGGCGCCCGGGATACCGAAGGCGGTGTCCACCCCTTCACGGCGCATCACCAGGACGGCGGCTTCGATTGCTCTCATTTTGCTCATGGTTTTGGTGCCTCTTGCGTTTTGTAATTGTATACAAGTGGTGTCTGTACAAAGTGTATTCACGGCGAGCGGCGTAGGTCAATGCATTTCATAAACTGAGCTTTGCGTTCGTCTGAATCAATTTTTTCGACGTATGGAAGCTTTGTTTGGAAATATTGTATACAAAAACAAATATCATTGTGTTCTATTTGTTCGATCCGGCATCTGATCAAACAGACGCTCCAACGTATTCCCAATAACAAAAGAAGGACGGCACCATGAGCGCTTTAACCTTGAAGATTGCCACCCAACTGGCCAGCCAGGCCCTCGCTGCGGGCCGCACCATTGCCGCCGCGCCGCTGACCATCGCGGTGCTCGACAGTGGCGGGCACCTGGTCGCCCTGCAACGCGAAGACGGCGCGAGCCTGCTGCGCCCGCAGATCGCCATCGGCAAAGCCTGGGGCGCGATTGCCCTGGGCAAAGGCTCACGTCTGCTGGCGCTGGATGCGCAGCAGCGGCCGGCGTTTATCGCGGCGCTGAACAGCCTGGGGCAGGGCAGTGTGGTGCCGGCGCCGGGTGGGGTGTTGATTCGCAATCAGGACGGCGTGGTGCTGGGGGCGATCGGGATCAGCGGGGATACGTCGGATATTGACGAGCAGTGCGCGATCACGGCGATTGAAGGGGTGGGGTTGATGGCGGATGCGGGGGTGTCAGCCTGATTCCTGGGTGATCCTAAAGACCGCATCGGGGGCAAGCCCCCTCCCACATTTGAATGTATTCACAAATGAAAATATGTGAACCCAATCAAGTGTGGGAGGGGGCTTGCCCCCGATTGGCACAGGCACTGCGGTCTATCAGTCCGGCTCACACCCCTTGAGCACCAACCGAATAATCGTCTGCGCCGCCGCCTCATAATCGGCCTCATCCAACTTGGCCTTGCCGGTCACCGCCGAGATCTGCCAGTCGAAATCCGCGTAGGTTTGGGTCGCCGCCCAGATACTGAACATCAGGTGATTAGGCTCGATCTTCGCGATGAGGCCGCGCTCCACCCAGCTCTGAATGCAGTCGATATTGTGCCTGGCCTGGGCATTGAGCTGTTCGACCTGTTCGGCGCTGAGGTGCGGCGCGCCGTGCATGATTTCACTGGCGAACACCTTGGAAGCAAACGGCAGGTCGCGGGAGATACGGATTTTCGAGCGGATATAGTTGCTTAACACTTCCTTGGGGTCGCCCTCGGGATTGAACGGCGTGGAAGCGGCCAGGATCGGCTCGATAATGCTCTCAAGCACCTCGCGGTAGAGGTTGTCCTTGGACTTGAAGTAATAGTAGACGTTGGGCTTGGGCAGCCCGGCCTTGGCGGCGATGTCGCTGGTTTTGGTCGCGGCGAAGCCCTTGTCGGCAAACTCCTCGCTCGCCGCCCGCAGGATTTTTTCTTTGTTGCGCTCGCGAATGCTGCTCATAAACCGGACGTTTCCTTGCCATGACAGGCGGTGGCGCATGGTAGCACCGGCCATCCGCGCGCCTCAACAATGTGCCCGCTCAGCAGTGCGCCGCGCTATGCTCGCCTCATCTCTCACTTAACGGATACCCGATTCATGGCAGGAAGCAGCTTGTTGGTTTTGCTCGACGATATCGCCGCGGTACTCGATGACGTTGCACTGATGACAAAAATGGCGGCGAAGAAGACTTCGGGTGTACTCGGCGATGACCTGGCGCTCAATGCCCAGCAAGTCTCCGGCGTGCGCGCCGAGCGGGAAATTCCCGTGGTGTGGGCGGTGGCCAAGGGCTCGTTCGTCAACAAGTTGATCCTGGTGCCGACCGCACTGTTGATCAGCGCCTTCGCCCCCTGGGCGGTGACACCGCTGTTGATGCTGGGCGGCGCCTACCTGTGTTTCGAAGGGTTCGAAAAACTTGCGCACAAATTTCTGCACAGCAAAGCTGAAGACCAGGCCGGACATGCGCAGTTGACCGAAGCGGTGGCCGACCCGGCGACCGACCTGGTGGCCTTCGAAAAGGACAAGATCAAAGGGGCGATCCGTACCGACTTCATTCTGTCGGCCGAAATCATCGCCATCACCCTCGGTATCGTGGCCGATGCGGCGTTGACGCAGCAGGTGATCGTGCTGTCGGGCATCGCCATCGTCATGACCGCCGGCGTTTACGGGCTGGTGGCGGGTATCGTCAAACTCGATGACTTGGGGTTGTGGCTGACACAGAAACCGGGCCAAGTGGCACGCACTATCGGCGGCGCCATCCTCACTGCGGCGCCTTACATGATGAAGAGCCTGTCGGTGATCGGTACGGCGGCGATGTTCATGGTCGGCGGCGGCATCCTCACCCATGGCGTGCCGGTGGTGCATCACTGGATCGAAACCGTGAGCCAGAACAGCGGGGCGCTGGCGTGGTTGATGCCGACGTTGTTGAATGCGGTGGCGGGGATTATTGCAGGGGCTGTGGTGTTGGTCGTAGTTCAGGCACTTGGCAAGCTATGGCGAGTCGCCAAGCGCTGATTAGTTCGCATCGAGTACCGTTTGAAAAGCTGTTTAAGCTTAGTCCTACAGTTCGGTTTTCCAAGCATTTATAGGATGCGTCACGCTTTTTCATGTGAAGGGGCGCGATAAAATATGGATCGACAGGGGGTTAGGGATGAACTGGTGTTTTCAAGCGGTGAAAAACTATATCAAGTTCAGTGGGCGAGCCTGTAGAAGAGAGTACTGGGCGTTTGTAATGATGGACATCGTGGTGATGTGGGGCTCTATTTTGATAGCGTACCTGGCAGATGTTTCTTCGAGCCCTTGGTTTATCGTCTCATTTGGCTTTTATGTGCTCTTTATGATCCCCCCAGCGGTGTCAGTGACATTCCGGAGGCTTCATGATGTGAACATCACCGGGGCGTATGCACTTTGGCTTTTGATACCGGTCGTTGGTTTTATAATGGTGTCCATCCAGTTGTTCACTCAGGGCGATAAGGGGGATAACGATTACGGTGTGCCTCCTGGTAAAAATGTCAGCTGAGTAACTGAGTAAAGCCAGTGCAATAAAAAAGGCCATTCGATTGAATGGCCTTTTTTGTGGTCAGGAGATGATCGTTCCCTCGCTCCGCGTGGGAATGCATCCCGTGACGCTCCGCGTCACCATTGCGCAGATGCTGGGTTTTGCGCTGAAAGCGGGACGCGGAGCGTCCTGGTTGGCATTCCCACGCGGAGCGTGGGAACGATCTAAGGGGCGCTGTTTACTCGGCAATCTGCAACTTGCGCGACTCGGTGTAGATGTAGCGCACCTTCTCATACTCGAACGGCGAGTTCATCTGCCCATAGCGGAAGCTGGTCTGGTAGCGCCTGTCCACGGCGCGCAGGGCCCAGATTTCCGGGTGGTTGGAGCTGACTTCGGAGACGTTGAGGAAGTTGATCTGCGACTCGGCGGTGTAGTCCACCAGCAGGCCGCCGGTGTCGCGCAGGTTCGACGGGCCGAAGATCGGCAATACCACATAAGCGCCGCCGGGCACGCCGTAGAAGCCCAAGGTCTGACCGAAGTCTTCGCTCTGGCGCGGCAGGCCCATGGCGGTGGCCGGGTCCCACAGGCCGGCGATGCCGATGGTGGTGTTGACGAGCAGGCGTCCGGTGGTCTCCAGGGAGCGATGGCCCTTGAGTTGCAGCAGGCTGTTCAACAGGTTGGGCACGTCGCCCAGGTTGTTGAAGAAGTTGCTTACGCCGGTGCGCAGGAAGCTTGGGGTGACGTAGCGGTAACCGTCCACCACCGGCAGGAACACCCACTGGTCGAAGCGATAGTTGAAGTGGTATACGCGGCGGTTCCACGACTCCAGCGGGTCATACACGTTGAGCGCGGTCAGCGACGAACGTTCGAATTCACGCTGGTCGAGGCCTGCGTTGAACTTGAGTTTGGTCAGCGGCTCCTTGAAGCCGTCGGCATCGACCTTGACCGGTTCGTGGGCCTTGCTGTTGTCGGCATTGGCCACGCCTGCGCACATTAGTGCGGCAAGCAGCAGAAGATATTTAGCCACGGAAGAACTCCAGCATGGCGTCGGCGTTGACGCGGTAATTGAGGTTGCCGCAGTGGCCGCCCAGCGGGTAGACGGTCAAGCGATCGCCGAAGGTTTTACGCAGGAAACCCAGGTCGCCCGGGCCAAGGATCACGTCGTCGGCGTTGTGCATCACGGCGATCTTCGGGCTGGCATGCAGGTAGTCCTTGAGCGCATACAGGCTCACCTGGTCCACCAGTTGCAGCAGACTGCCGCCGTCGGAACGGGCGCGCCACATCGGGATCACCTGTTCGGTGAGGTAGCAGTCGAAGTCGCACTGCAGGGCACGCTTGAGGAACGGCGTGAGGCTGGTGCCTTCGGTGATCGGGTATTTGGGCGGGATGATCAGGCCGCGGCGGTTGATCAGGTCCGAAGTAAAGGCGATATCGGCAGCCGAGAAGCGGAACGAGGTGCCGATCAGCATGGCCATCTGTTCGTTGGTCAGGTGCTGTTTGGACTGCTGGAAGTCGTAGAGCAGGGCGTCATTGAGGTCAATGTAGCCCTTTTGCTGGAAGTAGCGGGTCAGCTTGCTCAACACCAGTTCATAGAAGGTGGTGGTGTTGTTGATGCCCTTGACCTCGGTCTGGACCAGCTTGTCGAGGTTGGTGATCGACGTGTAGAGGTTGACCGGAGGGTTGAGCAGCAGCACTTTCTTGAAGTTGAAGCTGCGACGGGTTTCGTCGAGCTTGCTGACAAACGCTGCATCCAGGGCGCCCAGGCTGTAGCCGGTGAGGTAGAAATCAGTCACCGGCAACGAAGCGTTCTGCGCGCGCACGGCCTGCATTACGCGGTACATGTCTTCGGCGTCTTCCTGGGTGATACCCGGGGTGGCGAAGCGCGATGCGGCGCTGATGAAGTCGAAGCTGGTCGGCGATGACAACTGCACCACGTGGTAGCCGGCCTGGTAATACAGCTTCTTGAGGTATTCGTTGATGCTGCTGTCAAAGCGCGCACCGGTACCGGCGATCAGAAAGATCAACGGCGCGGCGCGGTCCTGCTTGGCGATGCGGTAGGTGAGTTTCTTCACCGCCCAGAAGTTGTCCGGCAGGCTGAACTCGCGCTCGGGACGCATGTTCAAGGTGTAATCGGATTGATTGATCTCGTCGTCGGTCGGCAACGTGGGCCGAAGATCGGGTGGAGTGGTGGCAATGGTCGCTTCGAACGGGTTCGTCAAAGGGTAGCCATAGCTGGCCTGGTCGATATCGACGGCCAGTGCTGACGCACTCAAAAAAAGGCTGCCCAGCAAGGCAGCACAGCGCAAGGAACGGAGCATGACTTAATCCCTAAGAGGAAAGGTGCTGAATGAAATTCGCAGGCTATGACCACCGCGTTGCCACCGAAGTGCCAGCCTTCGGCACGAAAAGTCGGAAAAAAACGTCGGAATCGGAGTAATAGCTGGCAGACGATACACTTTGCCACGCATTGATGAACAGATATCTGCGCAGACACCTTGCTAACGGCCGCCGGGGGATTAAGCTGAGCGCCGTTTTTGCCTATCGGAGTGCCCTATGTCCCGTCGTTCGCCATCGATCCTGCTGCTTATCGCCCTGCCATTATGGTTGGCGGCCAGTTATGCCGCGCGGTATGGCTTCATGGAGGATGGGCAGTGGGTCGGCATTTGTGCTGATGAAGCCAGCCGCTGGGAATGCCAGGTGCGTTCGAACCTGGGGTTGATGATTCATTTCAAGGTGCTGGGTTGGGCGGCGTTGATCACGTCGGTGCTGGGGTTTTGCGTGCCGGACCGTGCGGGGTGGGGCCTGGCGGTGTTGGGGTTGGTGTTCGGGGTGCCGGCGTTGGCGTTGTACAACACTACGTTTGCGGTGTTTGCCGTGGTGATTGCGGGGTTGCGGTTGGTCCGTAGGAGCGAGCTTGCTCGCGAGAATCGTTAATGATAACGCGGGGAGTCTGAGGCCCCGCGTTGCACTGGCGTTCTTCGCGAGCAAGCTCGCTCCTACAGGGGGGGGGGTTAAGCCTTGCGCACCCGCAAACAACGCCACAAAGCCACAACCATAAGCACACTCACCACCGCCCACCCCCAAGCCTGCTGATTCAACAAGCCTTCACGGTACAACTGCGGCGCAATGCCGGCACCGATGATAAAGGCCAGCAGCGCGATCTCCCGACGCGGCCCGGTCACCGGGCGCACCAGGTACACAAGGGCCGGCAGTACCAGCGCCGCGCTCGGGAAGCTGCGATAACGCGGATCGAACACCAACGCGAGCATCATCACAGCGCCGGCAAACCCGGCAATCGCCACCAGCCAGCCCGCCCGTTGCTCCAGCCAGTTGAACGCACGCTCACGCCAGCCATCACGGGCGCCGAGCGCCAGTGCGGCGTGGGCCAGTACCAGCAGGTTCAATACCAGCAACAAGCCGGCCCACACCCACTCATCATTAAAACGAGCAGTCACGCGAGTCAGTTCAGCCCAGGTGCCGATGGAGCACGCCGCGATCGCACCGAGCCATGGCAGTGCAAGGGCCGCGCGGGTTGTACGGACTCGTCCGCCCAGCACCAACGTCCCCAACAGAATCATCCCGCCGACGCCCAGCCATAGCGGCCAGTACGGCACATTGGTCACCGGCCCTGCGAGGATGCCCTTGTCCTGACGGTCTGCATTGAACAGCCCCCAATAACCGCCCACGGCCCCTTCACTGGCGCGTTTCCACGGCTGGTCAAAGGCTTCAATCAGGTTGTAGCGCCAGCCATTGGCTTCGGCCATGGCGACAAAACCACGCATGAACCTGGCTTCATTGACCCGGCTCGGCACGGCGGTTTCGCGCTGGCGTCCTTCACTGGGCCAGCCGGTTTCGCCGATCAGAATGTCCTTGGGCGCAAACTTATGGCCGAAGGTCTGGCGTACATCGCCTACATGCTTGAGCGCCTGGTCGATGCCGGATGGCTCATCTTCCCAGTACGGCAGCAGGTGGATGGTCAGGAAGTCCACCGCCGGGGCGATTTCCGGGTGCTGCAGCCAGAATTCCCACACATCGGCGTAGGTGACCGGTTGCTTGATCTGGCGCTTGACGGTCTGGATCAGCGTCACCAGCTGTTTAGCGGTGACCTCTTTGCGCAACAGCGCTTCGTTGCCGACGATAACCGAGGTCACCACGCCCGGGTTGGCATTGGCGGCCGTGATCAACTCGTCGATTTCCTTTTGAGTCGCCACCGGGTCGCTGCTCACCCAGGCCCCGGCCATCACCTTCAGGCCATGCTTGCGCGCCATCTGCGGCAACGCTTCGAGGCCGGTCATGGAGTACGTGCGAATGCATTCAAAGCGTGTGGCCAGCAGGGCCAGGTCGGCGTCCATGCGCTCGGGACGCAGCTGGAAGGGCTGGTCGAACGGCGATTGGTCCTTGTCGAACGGCGTATAGGACGCACATTGCAGCTTGTGGCTGGCGCTCGCCACATCCGGCAGCACCACCGGCCGGCCAAGGCCATACCAGTAGCCGACAAGGGCGAGCACACCCAGGATCAAAGCAAGAAAATAGGGCAGGGCGGGGAAGCGGGCAGTCGCGGGCATGGTCGGCTTATCTGGGAGAGCAAAGGCGCGCATCTTACCCGGATTTGGCGCGTGCCAGTGCGGCTGCATAATTTTGACATGCAAACTTCGGGCGTGATTCTGACGATAACTCCTACAAAACGTCCTGCTGGCGATGTGATGTCGTTTCCTGCTCAACCAAGGTCGCTGACAGAGCAGGGTAAAGGCCTCGGCAGGTTGATGATAAAACCGTCAGTACTCCACTGATGCCTCAGCGACCGGATCGATGCGCGTGAAGGGGGCGCGGTGCACCGTATAAAAACAGGTTGACGTCGCTCGGCATTCGTCGGGCGCAGCACTTTCGGGGAAGTAATATGAAGATGCGACGACTCTTGGGCGCAGCTGCCACTCTGGTAGTTGCGATGGGCTCCACACTGGCCAGTGCCGACAGCAAAACCCTGAGCATCGGCTATGTGGATGGCTGGTCCGACAGCGTGGCCACCACCCATGTGGCGGCTGAAGTGATCAAGCAAAAGCTCGGCTATGACGTGAAGCTGCAAGCGGTCGCCACCGGGATCATGTGGCAGGGTGTGGCCACCGGTAAGCTCGATGCCATGCTGTCCGCCTGGCTGCCGGTGACCCACGGCGAATACTGGACCAAGAACAAGGACAAGGTGGTCGACTACGGCCCCAACTTCAAGGATGCGAAAATTGGCTTGATCGTGCCGGAGTACGTCAAGGCCAAGTCCATCGAAGACCTCAAGACCGACACCACCTTCAAAAACAAGATCGTCGGCATCGACGCCGGTTCAGGCGTGATGCTCAAGACCGACGAGGCCATCAAGCAATACGGGCTCGACTACAAACTGCAAGCCAGCTCGGGCGCCGCAATGATCGCCGAACTGACCCGCGCCGAAGACAAGCAGGATTCCATCGCGGTCACCGGTTGGGTGCCGCACTGGATGTTCGCCAAGTGGAAACTGCGTTTCCTGGATGACCCAAAAGGCGTTTATGGTGCTGCTGAAACCGTCAACAGCATCGGCAGCAAGGGCCTGGAGGCGAAAGCGCCGGAAGTGGCGGCTTTCCTGAAGAAATTCCAGTGGGCCTCCAAGGATGAAATCGGTGAAGTCATGCTGGCGATCCAGGAAGGTGCCAAGCCGGACGCAGCGGCCAAGGATTGGGTCGCCAAGCACCCTGAGCGTGTAGCCGAGTGGCTCGCTAAGTAAATTCCCCGATGTACCTTGTGGGAGGGCGCTTGCCCCCGATGGCGGCATGTCAGTCACAGCTATTTTGACTGACCCACCGCTATCGGGGGCAAGCCCCCTCCCACATTGATTTTTGTCCCCCGCAAATCTTCCTGTGTTCTCACAATCCCTCGCTACACTCGATCTAAGACTAAGGTCGTCTGGAACCTGTTCCGCAGCCGCATACAGTGGCCATGTTCCAATAATAAAAAAGCTGTGCTGCGAGGATAAAAACAATGAACGACAGCATTTACCTCTCGATTCAAAACAGCCCGCGTTTCAAGGAGCTGGTCAGGAAAAGGGAAAGGTTCGCCTGGATTCTCTCGGCGATCATGCTAGGGCTTTACTCCGGATTCATCCTGTTGATCGCCTACGGGCCCCAAGTGCTGGGGGCCAAGCTCAGCCCTGGTTCATCCATCACCTGGGGCATCCCCATCGGGGTCGGGCTGATTGTCTCGGCCTTCATCCTCACCGGCATCTATGTACGACGCGCCAACGGCGAATTCGACGACCTGAACAATGCGATTCTCAAGGAGGCTGCGCAATGATCCGTCGTCTATTGGCTGTATTCGGCGCTTCAGTCTTTGCGCCCGCCGTTTGGGCGGCCGATGCATTGACCGGTGAAGTGCACAAGCAACCGCTGAATATTGCAGCGATCCTGATGTTCGTGGCCTTTGTCGGCGCGACGTTGTGCATCACCTACTGGGCCTCCAAGCGCAACAACTCGGCGGCCGACTACTATGCGGCCGGCGGCAAGATTACCGGTTTCCAGAACGGCCTGGCGATTGCCGGCGACTATATGTCGGCCGCGTCCTTCCTGGGGATTTCCGCGCTGGTGTTCACCTCCGGCTATGACGGCCTGATCTACTCGATCGGCTTCCTGGTGGGCTGGCCGATCATTCTGTTCCTGATCGCCGAGCGCCTGCGCAACCTGGGCAAGTACACCTTTGCCGACGTGGCGTCCTATCGCCTGGGGCAAACCCAGATCCGCAGCCTGTCGGCCTGTGGCTCACTGGTGGTGGTGGCGTTCTACCTGATTGCGCAGATGGTCGGCGCGGGCAAGTTGATCCAGCTGCTGTTCGGCCTCGATTACCATGTAGCGGTGATCCTGGTGGGCATCCTGATGTGCCTCTATGTGCTGTTCGGCGGCATGCTGGCGACCACCTGGGTACAGATCATCAAGGCAGTGCTGCTGCTGTCCGGCGCCTCGTTCATGGCGCTGATGGTGATGAAGCACGTCAACTTCGACTTCAACATGCTGTTCTCCGAGGCGATCAAGGTTCACCCTAAAGGTGAAGCGATCATGAGCCCCGGCGGCCTGGTGAAAGACCCGATCTCGGCGTTCTCCCTGGGGCTTGCCCTGATGTTCGGGACTGCGGGCCTGCCGCACATCCTGATGCGCTTCTTCACCGTGAGTGACGCCAAGGAAGCGCGTAAGAGCGTGCTGTATGCCACCGGCTTTATTGGCTACTTCTATATCCTGACGTTCATCATCGGTTTTGGCGCGATCCTGCTGGTCAGCACCAACCCGGCGTTCAAGGACGCGGCCGGTGCTCTGCTCGGCGGCAACAACATGGCGGCGGTGCACCTGGCCAATGCGGTGGGTGGCAGTATCTTCCTGGGCTTCATCTCGGCCGTGGCCTTCGCCACCATCCTTGCGGTGGTTGCCGGCTTGACGCTCGCAGGTGCCTCGGCGGTGTCCCACGACCTGTACGCCAGCGTGATCAAGAAAGGCAAGGCCAACGAGAAGGACGAGATTCGCGTGTCGAAGATCACCACCATCGCCCTGGCGGTGTTGGCTATCGGCCTGGGGATTCTGTTCGAAAGCCAGAACATTGCGTTCATGGTCGGCCTGGCGTTCTCGATTGCCGCCAGCTGTAACTTCCCCGTGCTGCTGCTTTCCATGTACTGGAAAAACCTCACCACCCGTGGCGCCATGATTGGTGGCTGGCTGGGCTTGGTCAGTGCCGTGGGCCTGATGGTGCTGGGTCCGACCATCTGGGTCTCGATCCTGCACCATGAAAAAGCCATCTTCCCGTACGAGTACCCGGCGCTGTTCTCGATGATCATTGCGTTCGTCGGTATCTGGTTCTTCTCCATCACCGACAAGTCGGCGGCGGCGGAGAAAGAGCGTGCGCTGTACTTCCCGCAGTTTGTGCGTTCGCAGACGGGGCTGGGGGCGAGTGGGGCGGTTAACCACTAAGCTTTTAGAGGGATAAGAAATGCCCCGGTCGAAAGGCTGGGGTATTTTTTTGTCTGGGGATTTGTGGTGTCTGGTCTGGCCTCATCGGGGGCAAGCCCCCTCCCACACTGGATTGCGTTTACACATCTGAACGTGTGAATACAGTCAAATGTGGGAGGGGGCTTGCCCCCGATGAGGCCAGCTCAGACGACACAAATAAAAACGGCCTCCACTAAGGGAGGCCGTTCTCAGTACAGCTTGCAGCTAAATGCTTACTTGCGATCTTCCAGCTTGGTGATATCACGCGACTCGTAGCCGGTGTACAACTGGCGCGGGCGGCCAATCTTGTACGGGCTCGAGAGCATTTCCTTCCAGTGGGAGATCCAGCCCACTGTCCGCGCCAGGGCGAAGATCACGGTGAACATGCTGGTGGGAATGCCGATCGCCTTGAGGATGATCCCCGAGTAGAAGTCGACGTTCGGGTACAGCGAGCGTTCGATGAAGTACGGGTCGGTCAGGGCGATCTCTTCCAGGCGCATGGCCAGTTCGAGTTGCGGATCGTTCTTGATGCCCAGTTCCTTCAACACTTCGTCGCAGGTCTGCTTCATGACGGTGGCGCGCGGGTCGCGGTTCTTGTAGACCCGGTGACCGAAGCCCATCAACTTGAACGGGTCGTTCTTGTCCTTGGCCTTGGCGATGAATTTGTCGATGTTCGAGACATCGCCGATTTCATCGAGCATGGTCAATACGGCTTCGTTCGCACCGCCGTGGGCAGGGCCCCACAGTGCGGCGATACCGGCGGCGATACAGGCGAACGGGTTGGCACCCGAAGAGCCCGCCAGACGTACGGTAGAGGTGGAGGCGTTCTGTTCGTGGTCGGCGTGAAGGATGAAGATCCGATCCATGGCCTTGGCCAGCACCGGGCTGATCGGTTTGATCTCGCACGGCGTGTTGAACATCATGTGCAGGAAGTTTTCCGCGTACGTCAGGTCGTTGCGCGGGTACATCATGGGTTGGCCCATGGAGTACTTGTAAACCATTGCGGCCAGGGTCGGCATCTTGGCAACCAGGCGTATCGCGGAAATTTCGCGATGCTGCGGGTTATTGATGTCCAGGGAGTCGTGATAGAAGGCCGACAGGGCGCCGACCACGCCGCACATGACGGCCATCGGGTGGGCGTCGCGACGGAAGCCGTTGAAGAAGGTCTTCAGCTGCTCGTGAACCATGGTGTGGTTCTTCACGGTGCTGACGAACTGGGCTTTCTGCTCGGCTGTTGGCAATTCGCCATTTAGCAGCAGGTAGCAGGTTTCCAGATAGTCCGACTGTTCGGCGAGTTGCTCGATCGGGTAGCCGCGGTGAAGCAGAATGCCATTATCGCCATCGATATAGGTGATCTTCGACTCGCAAGAGGCGGTCGACATGAAGCCTGGGTCGAAAGTGAAACGGCCCGTGGCCGTCAGGCCCCGTACGTCGATAACATCGGGACCAACGGTGCCGGTTAAAATGGGCAGCTCGACGGGGGCTGCGCCCTCGATGATCAACTGCGCTTTTTTGTCAGCCATGTGGCCTCCTATTTATGCTTCAAATCATCAGACAGACCCCCCACGCAGGGCCCGCACCACTATAGTGAGATAAATTCAGATGTCAATTTGCCTAAAGTCTTGCTCCAGAAGGCTTTAACCGTACTTTTTCGTCGAAATTGCCTGCCATTTACGCCTTTTATCCCGTCAGCGCAATCAGCTATTAGGGTGAGGTGTGCGCGTTGTCATTAGTAACCTAACTGTCTATACTCGGCCACCGACCGCCAAGGGCTTTTGGGCTTGCTTTCATTGGGGGTCGCACTCCCTGGGTGGTGCTTACCTGACCAGTCGCACTCCCCAACAACTTTGCCCTGATTGTTAGGGGCTCTTCAGTGTGAAAAAAAGCCGTGAATAGCCAACGACCTGTAAACCTAGACCTAAGGACCATCAAACTCCCCATCACCGGCGTTACGTCGTTCCTGCACCGTGTTTCCGG
This sequence comes from Pseudomonas sp. 34 E 7, assembly GCF_900005715.1. Lineage (NCBI taxonomy): Bacteria > Pseudomonadati > Pseudomonadota > Gammaproteobacteria > Pseudomonadales > Pseudomonadaceae > Pseudomonas > Pseudomonas sp. 34 E 7. The sequence continues at coordinate 37,060 of NZ_CVTX01000158.1, read as the reverse complement.
CATCATCCTGTTCCTGGGCCTGGGCATCATGCTTTACGCATTGAGCAAATCCCTGGGTTCCGAGGAAGGTTTTGCCGAGGTGAAGGCAACCTTGACCAGCCCGCTGGCCAAGTTCGTAGCATGGGGCCTCCTGTCCGCTCTGCTGTATCACCTGGTAGCCGGCGTGCGCCACTTGATCATGGATGCGGGTATCGGTGAGACGCTGGAAGGCGGCCGCCTGGGCTCGAAAATCATCATCGCCATTTCCGTGGTGCTGATCGTTCTGGCAGGAGTTTGGATATGGTAACCAGCGTAACGAATCTGTCGCGTTCGGGCCTCTATGACTGGATGGCACAGCGTGTGTCTGCGGTCGTTCTCGCGGCTTATTTCATTTTCCTGATCGGATACCTCGTCGCAAACCCGGGCATCGGCTTTGAGCAGTGGCACGGCCTGTTCGCCCACAATGCGATGCGAATCTTCAGCCTGCTGGCCCTTGTCGCCCTGGGCGCTCACGCCTGGGTCGGCATGTGGACCATCGCGACCGACTACCTGACGCCAATGGCGCTGGGCAAGTCCGCGACCGCAGTCCGTTTCCTCTTCCAGGCAGTATGCGGCATTGCGATGTTCGCTTACTTCGTCTGGGGTGTGCAGATTCTTTGGGGTATCTGATTCATGGCTAACATTCCAACTATTTCATTCGACGCCATCATTATTGGTGGCGGCGGTGCCGGCATGCGCGCTGCGCTGCAGCTGGCCCAGGGTGGCCACAAAACCGCCGTGATCACCAAGGTGTTCCCGACGCGTTCGCACACTGTATCGGCCCAGGGTGGCATCACCTGCGCCATCGCTTCCGCCGATCCGAACGATGACTGGCGCTGGCACATGTACGATACCGTCAAGGGTTCCGATTACATCGGTGACCAGGACGCTATCGAATACATGTGTCAGGAAGGCCCGGCTGCGGTGTTCGAGCTGGACCACATGGGTCTGCCGTTCTCCCGTACCGAGCAAGGCCGTATCTACCAGCGTCCATTCGGCGGCCAGTCGAAGGATTACGGTAAAGGCGGGCAGGCTGCCCGTACCTGCGCCGCGTCCGACCGTACCGGTCACGCGCTGCTGCACACCCTTTATCAGGGCAACCTGAAAGCCGGTACCACGTTCCTGAACGAGTACTACGCTGTCGATCTGGTGAAGAACGGCAAGGGCGAGTTCGTCGGCGTGATCGCCATCTGCATCGAAACCGGTGAAACCACCTACATCCGCGCCAAGGCGACTGTCCTGGCGACCGGCGGTGCAGGCCGTATCTACGCGTCCACCACCAATGCCCTGATCAACACCGGTGACGGCGTCGGCATGGCCCTGCGTGCAGGCGTGCCGGTACAGGACATCGAAATGTGGCAGTTCCACCCGACCGGCATCGCCGGCGCCGGTGTACTGGTGACCGAAGGTTGCCGTGGTGAGGGTGGCTACCTGATCAACAAGCACGGCGAGCGTTTCATGGAGCGTTATGCTCCGAACGCGAAAGACCTTGCCGGTCGCGACGTTGTGGCCCGTTCGATGGTTAAAGAGATCATCGCCGGCAACGGCTGTGGCCCGAACGGCGACCACGTACTGCTCAAGCTTGATCACCTGGGCGAAGAAGTGCTGCACAGCCGTCTGCCAGGTATCTGCGAGCTGTCCAAGACCTTTGCTCACGTTGACCCGGTGGTTGCTCCGGTTCCGGTGGTTCCGACCTGCCACTATATGATGGGCGGCGTGCCGACCAACATTCATGGCCAGGCCATCACCCAGAATGCCGAAGGCGTGGACGAGATCATTCACGGCCTGTTCGCGGTAGGCGAAGTGGCTTGCGTATCGGTTCACGGTGCCAACCGCCTGGGCGGCAACTCGCTGCTCGACCTGGTGGTATTCGGCCGCGCTGCCGGCCTGCACCTGGAAAAAGCCCTGACCGACGGCATCGAATACGATGACGCCACCGACGCCAACATCGAAGCCGCCCTGGCGCGCCTGAACGCTCTGAACGAGCGCACTGATGGCGAAGACGTGGCAACCCTGCGTCGCGAGCTGCAAAGCTGCATGCAGAACTACTTCGGTGTGTTCCGTACCGGCGAATACATGCAGAAGGGTATCGCCCAGTTGGCCGACCTGCGCGCACGCATCGCCAACGTCAAGATCAACGACAAGAGCCAGGCGTTCAACACCGCTCGGATCGAAGCCCTTGAGCTGCAGAACCTGCTGGAAGTGGCTGAAGCGACGGCGATCGCCGCCGAGGTTCGCAAGGAATCCCGTGGTGCTCACGCCCGTGAAGACTTTGAAGACCGCGACGACGAGAACTGGTTGTGCCACACCCTGTACTTCCCGGGTGACAAGCGCGTGACCAAGCGTGCCGTGAACTTCTCGCCGAAGACGGTGCCGACGTTTGAACCGAAGATTCGGACTTACTAAGGGTGGCTGCCATGTTGAAAGTCAGTGTTTATCGCTACAACCCTGATCAGGACGCCGCGCCGTTCATGCAGGAATTCCAGGTCGATACCGGCGGTAAAGACCTGATGGTGCTGGATGTATTGGCACTGATCAAAGAGCAGGACGAAGGTTTCTCCTATCGTCGCTCTTGCCGTGAAGGTGTGTGCGGTTCCGACGGCATGAATATCAACGGCAAAAACGGTCTGGCGTGCATCACGCCGCTGTCGGCCGTGGTCAAGGGCAACAAGCTGATCGTTCGTCCACTGCCAGGTTTGCCGGTTATCCGTGACCTGGTTGTCGATATGAGCATCTTCTACAAGCAATACGAGAAAGTTAAGCCGTTCCTGCAGAACGACACGCCGGCTCCGGCCATCGAGCGTCTGCAGTCCCCGGAAGAGCGCGAAAAACTCGACGGCCTGTACGAGTGCATCCTGTGCGCTTGCTGCTCGACGTCGTGCCCGTCCTTCTGGTGGAACCCGGACAAGTTCCTGGGCCCGGCTGCGCTGCTGCAAGCCTACCGCTTCCTGGCAGACAGCCGTGACACCAAGACGTCCGAGCGTCTGGCTTCACTGGATGACCCGTTCAGCGTATTCCGCTGCCGCGGGATCATGAACTGCGTCAACGTATGTCCCAAAGGCCTGAACCCGACTAAGGCCATTGGTCACATCCGTAACATGCTGCTGCAGAGCGGCGTGTAACTGACGTTGCAGTAAAAGCAGGACCGTTGTGCCCGTAAATGCTGCGGCGCAGGCTTCAACCGGCGCCGTAGTTTTAACTTGAGCAGCGACTTACAAAGCCGCGGCTCTTATTTTGAAGAAATGAGACAAGCAGGGGCATTCGGGTTGGTACCCGAACTATCAGCGTGATCCTAGTGGCTTGTTCTGGTCGCTGCACTTGGCCTTTTGCAAGCAAACTCGGTGTTTTCGCCGGTGGTGTCCCCAAATCGAGGGTGACCAAGCATGCAAGAAAGCGTGATGCAGCGCATGTGGAACAGCGGCTATCTTTCAGGTGGTAACGCTGCCTATGTGGAAGAGCTTTATGAGCTCTACCTGCACGACCCTAACGCTGTGCCAGAAGAATGGCGCACCAAATTTCAGACGTTGTCTTCAGACGGCAACGCTGCCACCGATGTATCGCATGCTGCGATTCGCGATCATTTCGTGTTGCTGGCAAAGAACCAGCGCCGCGCCCAACCGGTTTCCGCCGGCAGCGTGAGCAGTGAGCACGAGAAGAAGCAAGTTGAAGTGCTGCGACTGATCCAGGCTTACCGGATGCGCGGCCACCAGGCGGCCCAGCTTGACCCGCTGGGGCTCTGGCAGCGTCCTGCACCTGCTGACCTGTCGATCAATCATTACGGCTTGACCAATGCCGATCTTGATACGACCTTCCGTGCCGGCGACCTGTTCATCGGCAAAGAGGAAGCGAGCCTACGCGAAATTCACGAAGCGTTGCAGCAGACATATTGCCGCACCATCGGCGCCGAGTTTACGCACATCACCGATTCCGAGCAGCGCCATTGGTTCCAGCATCGCCTGGAAGGCGTGCGTGGCCGTCCGGTCCTGTCCGCCGATGTGCGCAGCCATCTGCTTGAGCGCGTGACCGCCGCTGAAGGCCTCGAAAAATACCTGGGTACCAAATACCCGGGCACCAAGCGTTTCGGCCTGGAAGGCGGCGAAAGCCTGATTCCGATGCTCGACGAGCTGATCCAGCGTTCCGGTTCCTATGGCACCAAGGAAGTCGTGATCGGCATGGCCCACCGTGGTCGCCTGAACGTGTTGGTCAACACCTTCGGCAAGAACCCGCGCGAGTTGTTCGACGAGTTCGAAGGCAAGAAGAAGGTCGAGCTGGGTTCCGGTGACGTTAAATATCACCAGGGCTTCTCGTCCAACGTGATGACCACCGGCGGTGAAGTTCACCTGGCCATGGCATTCAACCCATCCCACCTGGAAATCGTTTCCCCGGTGGTCGAGGGGTCGGTGCGTGCGCGCCAGGATCGTCGTAACGACGCTACGGGCGAGAAGGTCCTGCCGATTTCCATCCACGGTGACGCGGCATTCGCCGGTCAAGGCGTGGTCCTGGAAACGTTCCAGATGTCGCAGACTCGCGGCTTCAAGACCGGCGGCACGGTTCATATCGTCATCAACAACCAGGTTGGCTTCACCATCAGCAACCCGCTGGATGCGCGCTCTACCGAGTACGCCACCGACGTTGCCAAGATGATCCAGGCGCCGATCCTGCACGTGAATGGCGATGATCCGGAAGCCGTACTGTTCGTGACCCAGCTGGCCGTCGACTACCGCATGCAATTCAAGCGTGACGTGGTCATCGACCTGGTGTGCTACCGCCGTCGCGGTCACAACGAAGCGGACGAGCCAAGCGGCACCCAGCCGTTGATGTACCAGCAGATCACCAAGCAGCGCACCACCCGTGAGCTGTACGCCGAAAGCCTGACCAAGGCCGGCGTATTGGATGATGCACGCGTCCAGGCGAAGATCGACGAATACCGCAATGCGCTGGATAACGGCCTGCATGTGGTGAAAAGCCTGGTCAAGGAACCGAACAAAGAGCTGTTCGTTGACTGGCGTCCGTACCTGGGCCACACCTGGACTGCGCGCCATGACACCAGCTTCGACTTGAAGACGTTGCAGGAGTTGTCTGCCAAGTTGCTGGAAATCCCTGAAGGGTTTGTGGTTCAGCGCCAGGTTGCGAAGATCTACGAAGACCGTCAGAAAATGCAAGCCGGCGGCCTGCCGATCAACTGGGGTTACGCCGAAACCATGGCGTACGCGACCCTGGCGTTCGAAGGTCACCCGATCCGCATGACCGGCCAGGACATCGGCCGCGGTACGTTCTCGCACCGTCATGCCGTGTTGCACAACCAGAAAGACGCGGGCACCTACATCCCGTTGCAGAACCTGTACGAAGGCCAGCCACGTTTCGACCTGTACGATTCGTTCCTGTCCGAAGAGGCCGTACTGGCGTTCGAATACGGCTATTCCACCACCACGCCTAACGCGCTGGTGATCTGGGAAGCCCAGTTCGGCGACTTCGCCAACGGTGCCCAGGTGGTTATCGACCAGTTCATCACCAGCGGCGAGCACAAGTGGGGCCGTCTGTGCGGTCTGACCATGCTGCTGCCACACGGTTATGAAGGTCAGGGCCCCGAGCACTCCTCGGCCCGTCTGGAGCGTTACCTGCAGCTGTGCGCCGAGCACAACATCCAGGTGTGCGTGCCGACGACCCCGGCGCAGATCTACCACTTGCTGCGTCGCCAGGTCATCCGCCCGCTGCGCAAGCCGCTGGTCGTGCTGACTCCGAAATCGCTGTTGCGTCACAAACTGGCCGTTTCGACCCTGGAAGATCTGGCCGAAGGTTCGTTCCAGACCGTTATTCCGGAAATCGATACGCTGGACGCCGCCAAGGTCACTCGCCTGATCCTGTGCAGCGGCAAGGTCTATTACGATCTGCTGGAAAAACGCCGTGCCGAAGGCCGCGAAGACATCGCCATCGTGCGTATCGAGCAGCTTTACCCGTTCCCGGAAGATGACCTCATGGAGATCATCGCGCCTTACACCAACCTCACGAATGTGGTGTGGTGTCAGGAAGAACCGATGAACCAGGGCGCGTGGTACAGCAGCCAGCATCACTTGCGTCGCAGCATCGGCAACCACAACAAGGCCCTGGGCCTGGAGTATGCCGGTCGTGATGCGTCTGCTGCACCTGCCTGTGGTTATGCGTCGATGCACGCCGAGCAGCAGGAAAAACTGCTGCAAGCTGCTTTCACTGTTTAACGCCTTCGCGCTGACTGAAACCGAATTTTAAGGACCTACAGATAATGGCTATCGAAATCAAAGCCCCGTCATTCCCGGAATCGGTTGCCGATGGCACCGTTGCCACCTGGCACAAGAAACCAGGCGAGGCCGTCAAGCGTGACGACCTGATCGTCGACATCGAGACTGACAAAGTCGTGCTGGAAGTGCTGGCCGAAGCCGACGGCGTGCTGGGCGCAATCGTGGCCGAAGAGGGCGCTACCGTCCTGTCGAACCAGGTATTGGGCTCGATCGAAGAGGGCAGCGCTGCTGCTCCTGCTCCTGCCGCCGCCGCTGCACCGGCTGCCGCTTCCGCACCTGCCGCCGCTCCGGCTGCGGGTGGTGAAGATCCAATCGCTGCACCGGCTGCTCGCCAGCTGGCTGAAGAAAACGGTATCAACCTGGCGTCCATCAAGGGTACCGGCAAAGACGGCCGTGTCACCAAGGAAGACGTGGTGGCTGCGGTTGAAGCGAAGAAAAACGCTCCGGCTGCCGCACCCGCCAAGGCCGCCGCTCCGGCTGCCGCCGCGCCTGTGTTCGCTGCCGGCGACCGCACCGAGAAGCGCGTACCGATGACCCGTGTGCGTGCCACCGTGGCCAAGCGCCTGGTTGAAGCACAATCGAACATGGCGATGCTGACCACGTTCAACGAAGTCGACATGACTGAAGTCATGGCGCTGCGTTCGAAGTACAAGGACCTCTTTGAGAAGTCCCACAACGGCGTGCGTTTGGGCTTCATGTCGTTCTTCGTGAAGGCGGCCACCGAAGCGCTGAAACGCTTCCCGGCAGTCAACGCTTCCATCGATGGCGCCGACATCGTCTACCATGGCTATGCAGACATCGGCGTTGCCGTGTCCAGCGACCGTGGCCTGGTGGTTCCGGTTCTGCGTAACGCCGAGCTGATGAGCCTGGCCGAAATCGAAGGCGGCATCGCCGGCTTCGGCAAGAAAGCCCGTGACGGCAAGCTGACCATCGACGAGATGACCGGCGGTACGTTCACCATCACCAACGGTGGTACCTTCGGTTCGATGATGTCGACGCCGATCGTCAACCCACCGCAAGCCGCGATCCTGGGCATGCACAACATCATCCAGCGTCCAATGGCCATCAACGGCCAGGTCGTGATCCGCCCAATGATGTACCTGGCGCTGTCTTACGATCACCGCCTGATCGATGGTAAAGAAGCCGTGACGTTCCTGGTGACCATCAAGAACCTGCTGGAAGACCCGGCTCGCCTGCTGCTGGATATCTGATTGAAGCAGCCCCAGGTTGCGAGCTACAAGCTGTAGGAAAAAGCAGCTTGGCTTGCAGCTTGGGGCTAGAAGCTTGTCGCAAATAGAGGATCTATTTTCATGACACAGAAATTTGACGTTGTAGTGATTGGTGCAGGCCCTGGCGGCTATGTTGCCGCCATCAAGGCTGCACAACTGGGCCTCTCGACTGCTTGCATCGAAAAATACACCGACAAGGAAGGCAAACTGGCGCTGGGCGGTACCTGCCTGAACGTTGGTTGCATTCCTTCCAAGGCGCTGCTGGACAGCTCCTGGAAATTCCACGAAGCCCAGGATGGTTTCGCGATCCACGGTATCAACCATGCCGGCGTGACCATGGACGTGCCCGCGATGGTCGGCCGTAAAGCCAACATCGTCAAAGGCCTGACTTCCGGCGTTGCCACCTTGTTCAAGGCCAATGGCGTGACTTCCCTGCAAGGCCACGGCAAGCTGCTGGCCGGCAAGAAAGTTGAAATCACCAAGCCGGACGGCTCGGTTGAAGTCATCGAAGCCGAAAACGTGATCCTGGCACCCGGTTCGCGTCCAATCGACATTCCACCGGCTCCAGTCGATCAGAACGTGATCGTCGATTCGACCGGCGCCCTGGAATTCCAGGCCGTGCCTAAGCGCCTGGGTGTGATCGGCGCCGGCGTCATCGGCCTGGAGCTGGGTTCGGTATGGTCCCGCCTGGGTTCGCAAGTGACCGTGCTCGAAGCCCTGGACACCTTCCTGCTGGCCGCCGACACCGCCGTGTCCAAGGAAGCCTACAAGACCCTGACCAAACAGGGTCTGGACATCAAGCTGGGCGCGCGCGTTACCGGTTCCAAAGTCAACGGCGAAGAAGTTGTCGTGACCTACACCGACAAGGAAGGCGAGCAGACCATCACCTTCGACAAGCTGATCGTAGCCGTCGGTCGTCGCCCCGTGACCACCGACCTGCTGGCTTCCGATAGCGGCGTGAGCATCGATGAGCGTGGTTTCATCCACGTTGACGATCATTGCGCAACCACCGTACCGGGCGTTTACGCGATCGGCGACGTGGTTCGTGGCATGATGCTGGCCCACAAGGCTTCCGAAGAAGGCATCATGGTGGTCGAGCGCATCAAGGGTCACAAGACCCAGATGAACTACGACCTGATTCCATCGGTTATCTACACCCACCCGGAAATCGCATGGGTCGGCAAGAACGAACAGCAGTTGAAAGCTGAAGGCGTTGAAGTTAACGTCGGCACCTTCCCGTTCGCCGCTTCTGGCCGTGCCATGGCAGCCAACGACACCGGTGGTTTTGTCAAAGTCATCGCTGATGCCAAGACTGACCGCGTATTGGGCGTCCACGTGATTGGTCCAAGCGCTGCAGAACTGGTTCAGCAAGGCGCTATCGGTATGGAATTCGGCACCAGTGCCGAGGACCTGGGCATGATGGTCTTCTCCCATCCAACCCTGTCCGAAGCGTTGCACGAAGCAGCGTTGGCAGTGAATGGCGGCGCCATCCACATTGCCAACCGCAAGAAGCGCTAAGCGAGATAATAAGAAACCACGGCGGAGTTGCCCGTCGTGAGCCTTGCGCGCAAGACTCACCGCGGAATATCCGCTGGACGCAGCCTTGTGCAGCTTTACGGGCCATAAGCCCCGCAGGTTGCGCAAGCAGCAGTCACAGGTGGTGCGGCACTCATAATGAGCGCAGCGCCGAATGCGCAGTACCTAACGAAGACGGTAAAAAGCATGAATCTTCACGAGTATCAGGGTAAGCAGCTGTTCGCTGAATACGGCCTGCCAGTTTCCAAGGGCTACGCAGTAGACACCCCGGAAGCAGCAGCAGAAGCTTGCGACAAAATCGGCGGCAGCGAGTGGGTTGTCAAAGCCCAGGTCCACGCCGGTGGTCGCGGTAAAGCGGGCGGCGTTAAGCTGGTTCGCAGCAAAGAAGACGCCAAGGCCTTCGCACAGCAGTGGCTGGGCAAGCGTCTGGTGACTTACCAGACTGATGCCAATGGCCAGCCAGTCACCAAGATCCTGGTTGAATCGTGCACTGATATCGCTAAAGAGCTGTACCTGGGCGCTGTCGTTGACCGTTCGAGCCGTCGCATCGTGTTCATGGCGTCCACCGAAGGTGGCGTGGACATCGAGAAAATCGCTCACGAAACCCCAGAAAAAATTCTGAAGGCCACTATCGATCCACTGGTTGGCGCTCAGCCATTCCAGGGTCGCGAGCTGGCTTTCCAGCTGGGTCTGGAAGGCAAGCAAGTTGCCCAGTTCGCCAAGATCTTCGTCGGTCTGGCCAAACTGTTCCAGGATCACGATCTGGCCCTGCTGGAAGTGAACCCGCTGGTGATCAAGGCTGACGGCGATCTGCACTGCCTCGACGCCAAGATCAACATCGACGCCAACGCCATGTACCGTCAGCCAAAGCTGAAGACTTTCCACGATCCGTCGCAAGACGATCCGCGCGAAGCGCACGCTGCCAAGTTCGAACTGAACTACGTAGCGCTGGAAGGTAACATCGGCTGCATGGTCAACGGTGCCGGTCTGGCCATGGGTACCATGGACATCGTCAACCTGCATGGCGGCAAGCCAGCCAACTTCCTCGACGTAGGCGGTGGCGCTACCAAGGAACGCGTAACCGAAGCGTTCAAGATCATCCTGTCCGACTCCAACGTCGCAGCAGTACTGGTCAACATCTTCGGCGGCATCGTTCGTTGCGACATGATTGCCGAAGGCATCATCGGTGCAGTGAAAGAAGTCGGCGTTAAAATCCCGGTTGTTGTTCGCCTTGAAGGTAACAACGCTGAACTGGGCGCTAAAGTACTGGCAGAAAGCGGTTTGAACATCATCGCGGCTACCAGCCTGACCGACGCTGCTCAACAAGTTGTCAAAGCTGCGGAGGGCAAGTAATGAGCGTCCTGATCAATAAAGACACCAAAGTTATCTGCCAGGGTATTACCGGTTCGCAAGGTAGTTTCCACACCCAGCAAGCCATCGAGTACGGCACCCAGATGGTTGGCGGCGTAACGCCGGGCAAAGGCGGCACCGAGCACCTGGGCCTGCCAGTGTTCAACACCGTGAAAGAAGCAGTAGAAGCCACTGGCGCCACCGCCAGCGTGATCTACGTTCCAGCTCCTTTCTGCAAGGACTCGATCCTGGAAGCGGCCTTCGGCGGCATCAAGCTGATCGTGTGCATCACCGAAGGCATTCCTACCCTGGACATGCTGGACGCCAAGGTTAAGTGCGACGAACTGGGTATTACCCTGATCGGCCCTAACTGCCCAGGCGTGATCACCCCAGGCGAATGCAAGATCGGCATCATGCCGGGTCACATTCACTTGCCAGGTAAAGTCGGTATCGTTTCCCGTTCCGGCACCCTGACCTACGAAGCTGTGAAGCAGACCACTGACGCCGGTTTCGGTCAGTCGACTTGCGTCGGCATCGGCGGTGACCCGATTCCGGGCTCCAACTTCATCGACATCCTGAAGTTGTTCCAGGAAGACCCGAAGACCGAGGCGATCGTGATGATCGGTGAGATCGGCGGTTCGGCTGAAGAAGAAGCTGCTGCCTACATCAAGGCACACGTGACCAAGCCGGTTGTTTCCTACATCGCTGGTGTGACTGCCCCTGCGGGCAAGCGCATGGGCCATGCTGGCGCAATCATCTCCGGCGGCAAAGGCACCGCAGACGAGAAATTCGCTGCGCTGCAAGACGCAGGTGTGAAAACCGTGCGTTCGCTGGCAGACATCGGCAAGGCCTTGGCCGAGCTGACCGGTTGGGCCGTCAAGTAAGCCTCGCGCTTAGCTGACGCTTCACCCCACAAAGGCCACCTTCGGGTGGCCTTTGTGCATTCTGGGCTCAGCAACGTATCTGAGGTTGGTAGAGATCCAAATGTGGGAGGGGGCTTGCCCCCGATTGCGGGGTGTCGGTCATGATGACGTGGCTGAACCACCGCTATCGGGGGCAAGCCCCCTCCCACATTTTTTTGTGTGTATGGCTAGATTAAGTATGGAAACGCGACATTTGAATGTCGCTTATCGGACAGTACGCCCCGCAACAGTGCGTTTGTCGGTCTAATTCTGTACTCTAGCCGCCTCTTTATGCGCCCGTATCCCAAAAGGAAGCTGCGCGCCAGACCGGTCGGCCCCCATAAGGGCCGGCGGTATTTCCCTCATCCACAGGGAATCCCCCTCTAAATTCCGATTCAGTAGTGTGGTATTTCCTCAAAATGAAAGTGTTGAAAAGCCAGGATATCCTGGCGTTGGGCTTTATGACCTTTGCCCTGTTCGTGGGCGCCGGCAACATCATCTTCCCGCCTATCGTTGGTTTGCAGTCCGGGCCTCACGTGTGGATGGCGGCCCTGGGGTTCCTGATTACGGCTGTCGGCCTGCCGGTCGTCACCGTGATCGCGTTGGCCAAGGTCGGCGGCGGTATGGATGCGTTGAGCAGCCCGATCGGCAAGATCGCCGGTGGCCTGCTGGCGGCTGCGGCGTACCTGGCGGTAGGGCCGCTGTTCGCCACGCCGCGCACGGCCACCGTCTCGTTCGAAGTGGGCCTGGCGCCGCTGACCGGGGAAAGCCCGCTGGCGCTGTTCCTCTACAGTTCGGTGTACTTCCTGGTGGTGTTCTTTGTCTCCCTGTATCCGGGTCGACTGTTGGATACCGTCGGCCGTTTTCTCGCGCCGCTGAAGATCATCGCGTTGGCCATCCTCGGCGTTGCCGCGTTTGCCTTGCCGGCCGGTGAGGTCGGTGTCGCCACGCCGGAATACGTCGCTGCGCCGTTCTCCCAGGGCTTTATCAATGGCTACCTGACCATGGATACCCTCGGCGCGCTGGTATTTGGCATCGTCATCGTCAACGCGATTCGCTCCCGTGGCGTTGAGTCGCCCAAGCTGATCACGCGTTACGCGATCATTGCCGGGCTGATTGCCGGCGTGGGCCTGGCGCTGGTGTATGTCAGCCTGTTCCGTCTGGGTTCGGGCAGCCATGAAGTCGCCGCCGGGGCGGCCAACGGTGCCGCTGTATTGCACGCCTATGTGCAACATACCTTCGGTTCCCTGGGTAGCGGCTTCCTCGCTGTGCTGATCTCCCTGGCGTGCCTGGTGACCGCTGTGGGCCTGACCTGTGCCTGTGCCGAGTACTTCAGCAAAGTCCTGCCGCTGTCCTACAAGACCCTGGTGGTGATCCTCGCGCTGTTCTCGTTGTTCGTGTCCAACCTGGGCCTGACCAAGCTGATCGCGTTCTCCATTCCGGTGCTCACTGCGATCTACCCGCCGTGCATCGTGTTGGTGGCTTTGAGCTTCTGTAAAGACTTCTGGCAGGAGCAGGGCCGTATCGTGGGTCCAGTGATGCTGGTGTCCTTTATCTTTGGCTGCATTGATGCACTCAAGGGCGCAGGCCTGGCTGACTGGATGCCGGCGCAGCTGGCTAATTTGCCACTTAGCGAGCAAGGCCTGGCGTGGCTGGTGCCGTCGGTGATGGTGCTGGTTGTGGCGGTGGTGGTTGATCGCATGTTGGGCAAGCGCAGCGAAGCCATCGCGTAATAGCGGTTCAACGCATTACCGAAATGCCCCGTATCAATCGATACGGGGCATTTTTTATGCTTGAGAGGCTACGACCTTCTAAAGTTGAAATACTTAAAAATGTGGGAGGGGGCTGGCCCTAATGCCAGTCAGGTAGGAGCGAGCTTGCTCGCGAAAAACTCACAGCCACCGCGTTCATTCAGAAAGCACGCTTTATCGTTGACGTTTTTCGCGAGCAAGCTCGCTCCTACAGACGGCGAGCAGCAAGCTATCGGGGGCAAGCCCCCTCCCACATTTTGAAAGCATTCAGTTATCCAACACCGTGTAAAAGGACCCACATGTCGTTTGTCCAAACCAATCAAGCCCATCTGCTCGCCGCCCTATGGTTCATTCTGTGCTGGGGCGGCTATACCCGTTACGCCACCTGGAAGGCCCGGGACACGGCCTGCCTGGCCAGCGTATTGCACCTGTATCGCGAAGACTGGATGCGCCGCATGCTGCTGCGCGATAACCGCATCGCCGATGCCAGTGTGATCGGTAACCTGGAGCGTAACGCCTCGTTCTTCGCCTCCAGCACGTTGATTATCCTCGCCGGCATCCTGACCGTGCTGGGTGCCTCGGAGCGAGCGGTGTCATTGCTGGCGGATATCCCCTTGGTACAGCAGGCCTCCCAGGGCATGTCGGAAATCAAGTTGCTGTGCCTGGCGCTGGTGTTTGTCTACGCGTTCTTCACCTTCAGCTGGTGCATGCGCCAATACAACTTCGCCGCCGTGCTGGTGGGCTCGGCACCGATGATTGGTGAGCGCCATGTGTCGGAGCAGGAGCGCAACGCCTTTGCCTTGCGCGCGGCGCGGGTGATTTCGATGGCGGCCAACCAGTTCAACTTCGGCTTGCGGGCGTATTATTTCGGCATGACCATGCTGGCCTGGTTCGTCAGCCCCTGGTTGTTCATGTTGATGAGCAGCGGGGTGGTGCTGGTGCTTTACCGCCGTGAGTTTCACTCCGACGTTTTGCAGGTGATGGTGTATACGCCGACGAATATGCACGCCCCGGACCCGGCAAAAGAGAGCGTGACTTAAAAGCCTGCATAAACAGCAGACAAAGAAAAGCCCGCTCTATAAGCGGGCTATCTTTTACAGCACTACAGCTTTACGCCATGCAATTACTGCTTGGCAGGGTCTGCAGTTGTAGTAGCAGGTGCGGCAGGTGCAGCTTCTTTAGCGGCGGCAGCATTCGATTCAGCCTGAGCTTTGGCAGCTTCAGCGTTTTCTTTTGCAGCGTCGTTCACTTTATCCTGTGCTTTCGCCATGTCTTGCTGAGCTTGCTCAGAATGTGCGGCGGCGTCTTGGGCTTTGTCTTCGGATTTCTTGTCGCAGGCAGCCAGGCCGAGGGCAGCGGCCAGCATCATGGAAATAGCTAATGTGTTGCGCATGGGTGTTTCTCCTTATTGAAGATATCTACTGGCCTTTCGAACTCAAGGGGCCAGCATTAGTTCCTTTTGTTCCACAGATATATAAAGCTTTTTCGCCAGGAACTTTCCAAATTATTACCTATCCTGCTCCCCCACACTAATAAGAATTTAAAAACCATGACCCAGACCCCCTTGTTAGACCGAGCCACCCGCTTTGTTTCGGCGCTTCGCCACTGCCATGTACTGGGGATAGCCGTCCACGCAGCCACGGGGGAGGGCATGACGCTGGTGTTGCCCTATGGCGCGCACATAGTGGGTGATCCCCGCAGCGGCATCATCCACGGTGGTGCGCTGACGTCATTGATGGACACCGCCTGCGGCCTGGCCACGCTGTGCGTACTGCCCGAGTTCGAGGTCTGCCCGACCCTGGATTTGCGCATCGACCACATGCATCCTGCCGAGCCGCATAAGCCGGTGTATGGCTTTGCCCAATGCTACCGGGTAACCACCGATGTGATCTTCACCCGCGGCTTTGCCTATCAGGACGACCCGCAGCAGCCCATTGCCCATGTGGTGGGCACATTCATGCGCATGGGCAAGCATCTCAAGGGCAGCCAGGGAATGGGCGGCGCGATCAAGGGAGAGCAGGCATGAACCATCGATTCAAGACGCATCTGGAGCAAGCACTTGAGCGCGGCGATTACGCGGCACTGCTCGATCTGGTTCCCTACGCAAAGCTGATTGGCGTCGAATGCACACGCTCGGAGGACGAACTGTTGTTTCGCCTGCCGGCCAACAAAGACAATATTGGTAACCCTATATTACCGGCGCTGCACGGCGGGGTAATCGCCGGCTTCATGGAGCTGTCGGCGGCCTTGCACTTGCTGGTATTCACCGGCGCCCCTGGCCTGCCGAAAATCATCGATTTTTCCCTGGATTACCTGCGCGCCGGCCAGTTTCGCGACACCTACGCCACCTGCCAGGTGTGCCGCCAGGGCAGGCGTGTCGCCAATGTGGCGGTCACCGCCTGGCAAACGGCCCCCACTGAACCGATTGCCACCGCTCGCGCCCATTTCAAGATCGAGGAATTGCCGCTCTTGAAATCCCGGTCTTAGCCCCCAACTTTGATGACAACCCGCCGCCAACCCTTTCGGGCGCGGCCACTGCCATCCAATTGGAGTTTGATGACCATGAGTGTGGAAACTCAAAAGGAAACCCTGGGCTTCCAGACCGAGGTGAAGCAACTGCTGCACCTCATGATCCATTCGCTGTATTCCAACAAGGAAATTTTCCTTCGCGAATTGATCTCGAACGCCTCTGACGCTGTCGACAAATTACGTTTCGAAGCCCTGTCCAAGCCTGAGTTGCTGGAAGGTGGCGCCGAACTGAAAATCCGTGTGAGCTACGACAAAGACGCCAAGACCGTCACCCTCGAAGACAACGGTATCGGCATGAGCCGTGAGGACGCGATCACCCACCTGGGCACCATCGCCAAATCCGGCACCGCAGATTTCATGAAGAACCTGTCGGGCGACCAGAAAAAAGATTCGCACCTGATCGGCCAATTCGGCGTGGGTTTCTATTCGGCTTTCATCGTCGCCGACAAGGTTGAAGTGTTCAGCCGTCGTGCCGGCCTCGACGCCAGCGAAGGCGTGCACTGGGCGTCCAAAGGTGAGGGCGAGTTTGAAATCGCCACCCTCGACAAGCCTGACCGTGGCACCCGTATCGTGCTGCACCTCAAGGATGGCGAAGACGAATTCGCCGATGGCTGGCGCCTGCGCAACATCATCAAGAAGTACTCCGACCACATCGCCTTGCCGATCGAGCTGCCCAAAGAACAGGCGGCCGGCGAAGGTGAGGAGAAGCCGGCCGAGGAATGGGAAACCGTCAACCGCGCCAGTGCCCTGTGGACCCGTCCGCGTACCGAGATCAAGGACGAGGAATACCAGGAGTTCTACAAGCACATCGGTCACGACTACGAAAACCCGCTGAGCTGGAGCCACAACAAGGTCGAAGGCAAGCTGGAATACAGCTCGCTGCTCTACGTGCCGGCGCGTGTGCCGTTTGACCTGTACCAGCGCGAAGCGCCGAAGGGCCTGAAGCTTTACGTACAGCGTGTGTTCGTGATGGACCAGGCAGAATCGTTCCTGCCGCTGTACCTGCGCTTTATCAAGGGTGTGGTCGACTCCAACGACCTGTCGCTGAATGTGTCGCGGGAGATCCTGCAGAAAGACCCGATCATCGATTCCATGAAGTCGGCGCTGACCAAGCGCGTACTCGACATGCTGGAAAAACTGGCGAAGAACGAGCCTGAGAAATACCAGGGCTTCTGGAAAAACTTCGGCCAGGTCATGAAAGAAGGCCCGGCGGAAGATTTTGCCAACAAGGAAAAAATTGCCGGCCTGCTGCGTTTTGCTTCCACTCAAGGTGAAGACGGCGAACAGGTTGTGTCGCTGGCCGACTACCTGGCACGCGCCAAGGAAGGTCAGGACAAGATCTACTACCTCACCGGCGAAACCTACGCTCAGGTCAAGAACAGCCCGCACCTGGAAGTCTTCCGCAAGAAAGGCATCGAGGTCCTGCTGCTGACCGACCGTATCGATGAGTGGCTGATGAGCTACCTCACCGAGTTCGACGGCAAATCCTTTGTGGACGTGGCGCGCGGCGACCTGGACCTGGGTAACCTGGACTCCGAGGAAGACAAGAAAGCCGCCGAGGAAGTCGCCAAGTCCAAGGAAGGCCTGGTTGAGCGGATCAAGGCATCCCTGGGTGAGGCGGTCAGCGAAGTGCGGGTTTCCCATCGCCTGACCGACTCTCCGGCGATCCTGGCCATTGGCGAACAGGACCTGGGCATGCAGATGCGTCAGATCCTTGAAGCCAGCGGCCAGAAGGTGCCGGACTCCAAGCCGATCTTCGAATTCAACCCGGCTCACCCCCTGATCGAGAAACTCGACGGTGAGCAGAGCGAGGAGCGTTTTGGCGACCTGTCGCATATCCTCTTTGACCAGGCGGCCCTGGCCGCTGGCGACAGCCTCAAGGACCCGGCCGCTTATGTGCGCCGACTGAACAAGCTGTTGGTTGAACTGTCGGTTTAACACCGTTGTAGAAAAAACCCGCTTCGGCGGGTTTTTTCGTTCAATCCCTCCCAACTGGAGAAAATGATGAGCCAAGTCACAGTACGTTCCGTGGTCTATCAGATTGATGGCCAGTCTTATGAAAGCCGCCTGGCGTTCGATGCCAGCCACCAGGGCCCACTGCCGGGGCTGCTGATGGCGCCGAACTGGATGGGCGTGAGCGCGGGCGCCGAAGAAATCGCCAAGAGCGTTGCCGGCAAAGGCTACGTGGTGCTGATTGCCGACTTGTATGGGCAAACGGTACGGCCGACCAATGGCGATGAAGCTGGCGCGGCGATGATGCCGTTGAAAAATGATCGTGCGTTGTTGAACAAGCGTATGCACGCGGCCTTTGAACAACTGCAAGGCCAGACCGAGGCAGCGGTGGATACGTCGAAACTGGCGACCTTCGGTTTCTGTTTCGGTGGCTGCTGCTCCCTGGAACTGGCCCGTACCGGCGCGCCGGTGAAAGCGGCTATCTCGTTCCACGGCACCCTCGACACGCCGAACCCCGCGGATGCGAAGAACATCAAGGGTTCAGTGCTGGTGCTGCATGGCGCGTCCGACCCACTGGTACCGAAAGAACAACTGCCGGCGTTCGAAGATGAAATGAACGCAGCGGGCGTGGATTGGCAGCTGCTCAGCTACGGTGGCGCGGTGCATTCCTTCACGGACCCCCATGCCAATGTGCCGGGCAAGATGATGTACGACGCCAGGACCGCTGCGCGGGCGTTCCAGTCGATGCACAACTTGCTGGATGAAGTGTTCAAGGGCTGATTCTTCAGCGCCTGTCCGGGCCTCATCGGGGGCAAGCCGAATCGTCGCACCGCCCCTCCCACACTTGAATTGTGAATACATCCAAAATGTGGGAGGGGGCTTGCCCCCGATGGCTATTTCACAGGCAACTCAATTCTTTCTGACTCCCGCTGCACAGTGAGCCAATCCCCAGCCGCCCATCATTGCCGCGCCTGCGCGACCGGAAGTTCGCGTTACTGGCTGAAGGCGCCTTCCGAAAGTGTTGTCTCAATGCTGACTTCGGCCGTGGTCATCAGTTTGTGCACCGGGCACTTGTCGGCGACGCGGTGCAGCTCATCACGCTGAGCGTCGGTGAGCACGCCCTTGAGGGTCAACTTGACGTTGAGCGTGAATTTACCTTTTTGCTCTTCGGCGGCGTCGTGGGTAACTTCTACCGTTACGCCGGTGAGCGGAATGTCTTTCTTCTGTGCGTAGAGCCTGACGGTCAAGGCTTTGCACGACGCCAGCGCGGCATCGAAATAGTCGTGAGGAGAGGGGGCGGAGTCGTCACCGCCCAGGCTCTTGGGCAGGTCGGTAAACAGCTCGTGGTTGTTGATGGCGACGCTGTGACGGAAATTTTCGGCGTTCAGCGTATTGACGGTAACAGGCATGGCGAACCTCACAAGGTTTGGATGACGGTCATGCAGTAATAGAGCATGCCGGCACCTGGGGGTTCCAGGTTTTTGTCCTTGCTGAACCCTGATGCGCGGGGCAGGGTCTACCCGTATCAGTTCCTATCGAGGTATCACCGTGCTCTGGACCCGTGTGAGTTTTGCCCTGATGCTCGCCGCCAGCAGTCTTGCCGTGCAGGCCCGCGACTATGCCTACAGCGACGCCCACCTGCATTACGTAGACTTTTTCCAGGAAACTGCGGGCATGGACAAGCTGCTCAAGGCCATGACGGAAAATCGCATCGAGCATGTGATGATTTCCGGCATTCCCGTGGCCAAGAAATGGCACGAGGACGAACCCAAGCGCCCGCGCTATTACGCGGGCGACGATGCCGATGCCTACTGGTACAGCGCCACCGATGTGATCGTCGCCGCTGCGGTCAATAAGCTCGCCCCGGAACAGCGCCAGCACTTTCATCCGTTCCTGGCCGGTTTCAATCCCAACGACAAAAACTCTGCCGCCCACATCCAGCGCATGCTCGACCTCAACCCAGGGCTGTGGCAGGGCATTGGCGAAGTGTTTACCCGCCACGACGATCTCACCGCGCTGACCTCGGGTGATACGCCGCGCGCCAACAACGAGGCCATGGCGCGCATCTATCACTTGGCGGCGGAGAACGACCTGCCGGTGATGCTGCACTCCAACATCACCTCCAAGCGCGAGCGCAACCCGTTGTACCTGGCCGAAGTCGAGCAGCCGTTGCGCAACCACCCGCACACACGCTTCATCTGGGCCCACGCCGGTACCAGCAAGGAGATTCACCGTCATCAGGTGCAAATGGATTTCCTGCTGCCAACCCTGAGCCGCCTGCTCGAGGCTTACCCCAACCTGTATATCGACCTGTCCTGGAGCGTGCTCACGCCCTACCTGCTGGATGACGCGGGCAAGCCCAGGCCGGAGTGGGTCAAACTGGTGGAGCGCTTCCCTGATCGCTTCATGCTGGGCTCTGACGTGGTAGGGCGTTTCAACAAGCTGGGTAAGGAAATGCGCGGTTTTGACCCTTTCCTCGACGCATTACCTGAAGACGTTGCCCACAAGGTCGCGCGGGATAACTTTCTGGCCATCCTGCCCAAGTCGACCCGCAATGAGGGCGCGCATTGAGGTCGGGTTTTAGTGTTGTGTAATTGAGGTGATCCTATCGCGCATAGGTATCTTCACAACAGTGTAGCGCCCAACGCAAACCACGATGCGAAGCGAGTCGCCGTTGATCTGCTTTTGATCTTGATCTCAGGCGCCCCGTTAAACCACGCTGGCCGAACGCAGGCTTGAATCCGTGGGTAACCCGGCAGGACGCCGGG
>NZ_CVTX01000158.1:0-16699 GCF_900005715.1 Pseudomonas sp. 34 E 7 | reverse complement strand
CCTGCGTTCGGGCACACCGAGCCTAGGCGAGGTGCCGAGTGGTGGGGCAAGAGCGTTTTGCTTACTTTTGCGCTTTTCAAAAGTGAGCCGCCGTAAGGGCGGAACCCTAAGTGGCCGTGACCGCAGAAACGGATATGTACTCGGTCTGATCCGGCATCCTGGTCGGTCCAGAGGCCGCCATCGGGGGCAAGCCCCCTCCCACATTCGACCGCATTCTCCAGGCCAGCTCGGCCAAATGTGAGAGGCGCGGTGCGCCGGCTCGACTTGCCCCGATGCACGTGACTCGGTCTCATTCAATCGCCCATAAAAAAGCCCCGAACCAGTCGGGGCTTTTCATAGCTCAAGCGCCAGGCCTTACTTGCCCTGCCAGCGTTTCAGCACCAGGGTGGCGTTGGTGCCACCAAAGCCGAAGCTGTTGCTCATCACGGTGTCGATTTTCACATCTTCAACGGTCTTGGTCAGGATCGGCATATCGGCGACGACCGGGTCGATCTCGTCGATGTTGGCCGAGCCGGCCATGAAGTTGCCTTCCATCATCAGCAGGCAGTAGATCGCTTCGTGAACGCCGGCGGCGCCCAGGGAGTGACCCGACAGGCTCTTGGTGGAGCTGATTTTCGGCGCGTTGTCACCGAATACCGCACGCACGCCTTCCATCTCCTTGGCATCGCCGACCGGAGTCGAAGTGCCGTGGGTGTTCAGGTAGTCGATCGGGGTATCCACGGTGGACATGGCCATCTGCATGCAACGGATGGCGCCTTCACCGCTTGGCGCAACCATGTCGTAGCCGTCGGACGTCGCGCCGTAGCCAACGATTTCCGCGTAGATTTTCGCGCCACGGGCCAGAGCGTGTTCCAGCTCCTCGACCACCACCATGCCGCCACCGCCGGCGATGACGAAACCGTCACGCTTGGCGTCGTAGGCACGGGAGGCCTTTTCCGGGGTTTCGTTGTACTGGGTGGACAGCGCGCCCATGGCGTCGAACAGGAACGACTGGCTCCAGTGTTCTTCTTCACCGCCGCCGGCGAATACGATGTCCTGCTTGCCCAATTGGATCTGCTCAACGGCAGTCCCGATGCAATGGGCGCTGGTGGCGCAGGCGGAGGAGATCGAGTAGTTCACACCCTTGATCGCGAACGGCGTGGCCAGGCACGCCGAAACGGTGCTGCCCATGGTCCGCGTTACACGGTACGGGCCAACGCGTTTCACGCCTTTTTCGCGCAGGATGTCCAGCGCTTCCATCTGGTTCAGGGTGGATGCGCCGCCGGAGCCGGCGATCAGGCCGGTACGTACGTTCGACACCTGGTCTTCGCTCAGGCCGGAGTCGGCGATTGCGTCTTTCATGGCCAGGTAGGCGTAGGCGGCAGCGTGGCCGACGAAGCGATAGATCTTGCGATCGATCAGTTCTTCGAGGGGCAGGTCAATGGAGCCGGAAACCTGGCTACGCAGACCCATTTCGGCATATTCCGGGTTGAAACGGATGCCAGGGCGACTTGCACGCAGGTTAGCGGTGACGGTCTCTTTGTCATTGCCCAGGCAAGAAACGATGCCCAGACCAGTGATAACGACGCGGCGCATGCGGATAACCCTTAAAAGTTGTCAGTGGAAGTGAATACGCCGACCCGAAGGCCTTCGGCAGTATAGATCTCGCGACCGTCGACAGTCACCGAACCGTCGGCGATGGCCAGGTTCAGCTTGCCCTTGAGGACGCGCTTGATTTGAATGTTGTAGGTGACTTTCTTGGCGGTCGGCAGGACCTGGCCAAAGAACTTCACTTCGCCCGAACCCAGGGCGCGACCGCGGCCCGGCAGGCCTTGCCAGCCCAGGTAGAAGCCGACGAGTTGCCACATGGCATCAAGGCCCAGGCAGCCCGGCATCACCGGATCGCCTTCGAAGTGGCAGGCAAAGAACCACAGATCAGGGGTGATATCCAGCTCGGCGACCAATTCACCTTTGCCGTACTTGCCACCTTCTTCGCTGATATGGGTGATGCGATCCACCATCAGCATGTTCGGGGCGGGCAGTTGCGCGTTACCTGGGCCGAACAGCTCACCGCGACTGCAGCGCAGCAGGTCTTCCCGGGTAAAGGCGTTTTGTTTGGTCATGCGAGCTCCTCAATAATCCCATGCGGCAGGGTAGGGCAAATCTTCCCGAACCGGATGAAGCGTTCATGCCTCATAGCGGCAGCCTACACATAGACTATTGCGTTGTAGTGAAAGTCACAGCGTCAAGGTACTCAATGTACACTTGTTCACTGAAATGTTAAACCGGACCTGTTTATCGGCCCGTTCGGGTGCCTAAGACTGCCGCACTTTCGTCCTCCACGCCAGTCGGAGTTGGCTTAGCCACGACTGCTAGTGCACCCAGCGCTGGAGGATTTGCTGCAAATCCGTGCGTTTGAACGGTTTGGCCAGGTAATCGTTCATTCCGGCTGCAAGACAGGCTTCGCGGTCGCCCTGCAAGGCGTTGGCGGTCAGGGCGATAATCGGTAAATCGGCGCAGCCCGGCAGTCGGCGAATTTGCCGGGTGGCCTCGTAGCCGTCGATCAATGGCAGGCGGCAGTCCATCAGGATCGCGGTAAAGATCAGGCTTTCGGCGCTGCGGATCGCCTCGGCGCCATCGGTGGCCAGGCTGACCTCAAAACCCAGGCTGCGCAGCATGGCTTCGACCACGGTGCGGTTAACCGGGTTGTCTTCCACCAGCAGTATGTGCCGCCCGTCGCCGGCACTGGTCTTGCCCACGGCGTCCGGGGCGATGGCAGGCAGGCTTTGCTGATCGATGGCCAACGGAATTTCCAGGGTGAACACCGAGCCCCGGCCCTCTTCGCTTTGGGCGCGCAGGGTGCCGCCCATGCGTTCGGCCAGGGTGCGGGCGATCGGCAGGCCGAGGCCGGTGCCTCCGTACCGTCTTGAAATGGAGCTGTCGGCCTGCTGGAACGCATCGAACATCAGTTCCAGACGCTCGGCGCAAATACCGATACCGCTGTCGCGCACGGTGCAGGTGAACCACACCAGTTCATGGTCCAGGGTTTGCCAGTGGGCCTCCACGTGCACGGTACCGTGCTCGGTGAACTTCAAGGCGTTGCCGATCAGGTTCACCAGGATCTGCCGGATACGGGTCGGGTCACCGCACACCCGCAGGGCCTCCATGCCCGAGGGAATCGACAGCTCCAGGGCCAGCTCACGCTGCTGCGCGCTGTGCTGAAACGCTTGGGCGCAACTGCTGATCAGGTCGGCCAGGTTGAAGGCAATATGTTCCAGCTCCAGCGCGGCTCGTTCGATGCGCGAGAAGTCGAGGATGTCGTTGATGACTTTGAGCAGGTGCTCGGTGGACTCGGAGGCCAGCGCCGCGTATTCGGCCTGCTCTTCGGTCATCTCGGTGGTTTCCAGCAGTTGCAGCATGCCCAGCACACCGTTCATCGGCGTGCGCAGCTCATGGCTCATCATCGCCAGGAATTCGGATTTGGCATTGTTCGCCCGCTCGGCTTCCTCGCGGGTCTGGATCAACTGCGCCATGGCCTGCTGCTGTTCGCGGCTGGCCTGATTGAGGCCCGCGGCCAGGTTATTGATGTGCCGTGCCAGGTCGCCCAGTTCGGAGTCGTCGACAATCGGCAGCGGTGTCTTGTAGTCGCCCTGCTGGATCGCCTTCACCGCATGCCCCATGGCGCTGATCGGTTGCGACAGGCTGGCGGCCAGGCGTCGCGCCAGCAGGAAGGTAAACAGCAGGGCGAACAGCGCCAGAATGCCGGCCTTGAACAGGATTTCCTGCTGGCGCTGACTGAACGCGTCATTGGACATACCGACAATCACCCGGCCCAGGTAGTCCGCTCGCGGCGCCTTGGGTTCGTTGAGGTTGTCCTGGAAGAAATCATTGCCCAGCTGGATATGCTGCAGGCGGATCGGCGCCTGGAACACTTTTACCGAGAGTGAACGGTCGTGCTTCTCCGACGGCTGCTCGACGTACACCAGAATGTTCTCGGCGCTGTCCTGGATCTCCAGGAAGCGCACGTGGGGCGTGGCCAGCGTCGCCCGCAGCAAGGCGTCGAGCACATCGTTGTTGCCGGAAATAACGCCGTATTCGGTGGCAGGCGCCAGTTGGTTGGCGATCAACTGGCCGGTGTGGTCCAGCTCCTGGCGCAAGTCCTGGATACGCACGAAGGTAAAGAAGCTGATCAACAGTAAGGTCAGCAGCAGCGCAGGCCCCAGGGTGATGAGTTGGGTGCGGGTGTTGATGTCCCAGCGACGGCGCAAGGTCATGGGCGTTCATCTCCTTCGGCCAGGCGGGCGGCGACGGCAGCTTCGTCGACCTGTTCGATGCCCAGTGAGCGTGCGACTTGCGGGTTGCCTACCACTTTGAAGTGTTGCGGGTACAGCGTGCGCGGCCAGTTGGCCGGCGGGTGGTCGAGCAGGCGATCAAGTACGGCGAGCCAGTCGGACTGGTCGCTGTAGGTGCTGGCCAGGCTGCCTGCGCGGACAAACCCGGCATTGGGCCCTATCAGCGGCAATTGCTGGGCATAGCTGCTCAGTAACAGGTTCTTGGCGGTTTTCGGGTTGTACAGTTGCGGGTCGTCCAGGCCCAGCAGCACGTCACTGTTCTTGAACAGGGTTTGCAGGGTGCGGCTGTCGTTGGTGTTGTCCCAGCGTTGGCGCACGATTTCCAGGCCCAGTGGCGCGGCGTACCGGTCAAGCTCAGGCAGCAGGAATTGGCTGTCGGCGCCGTAAAGCACGCCGATCCGCCGGGCCTGGGGCAAGATGCTGGCGATCAGGCGCAACTGGCGCGCCAGCGGCGGGTCGCTCCACAGCAGGCTGATTCTGGCCGGGCGCGCGTTGCCCAGGCGCTGGTGAGCTTGCAGGCGGCTGATGCGCAGCACCAGGGTCGGTGGCCCCTGGCTATCCTGCAAGCGCCAGTCGAGGCCGGGCAGGTCCAGCAGGATCAGGCGGGTAGTGGTGGGCAACTGGCTCGGCGCCGGCAAATCTGCAAGCAGGGTGAAGGTGACATGGTCTTCGGGGCGCTGCCGGGCGAGGGCCTGGGTAAACCCCTGGACACCGGCACTGTCCTCGGCGGCGGTCAGCAGGATGTCGGCGCTCCACACCGGGGGGGTGAACAGCACGCACACCAGCAGCAAGGCGCGCCGCCACAGCCGTGAAACAAGAGGGAGGGTCATCCGTGACTGATCGCCCATGTCAGAAATCTAGCTGCGCGCTGAAATAGAGCACATGGCGATGGTCGTAATTGTTGTCGGGCCAGGTGGTCGGCTGGTTGTCGAGGCGTTGTTGCAGCATGCCGGCCAGCTCCACGTTGGTCTTGCCCAGGGCAATACGCTTGGCGACCCGCAGGTCGACCCGTTCGAAGCGATACTCGTTGAGCGCGTCGTCGCCGTAATAGAACAAGGCGCTCGACCAGCCGTGGCCCCACTCACGCAACCAGCCGGCCGAGCCGCTGTTGCGTGCGGTCTGCGTCTTGTCCAGCGGGTTGCTGGCGCTCGCATCGACGTAAGCATAGGTCAGGCGCAGGCGGTCGGCATCGCTGACGCGCCAGTCGAACTGTGATTCGGCACCGGTAAAGCGCGAGCTGTTGGCGTTGCTGGCGATGTATTGATTGTTGCGCAACGGCGAACTGATCATGTCGGTGATTTCGTCGTAGAAGAGCTTCACATCGACATTCAATCCGAGATCGGCAAAGAAGCCGTTGTAGCCCAGTTCGCGCGAGCGCATCAACTCTTTATCAAGATTGCCGGGGCCGCGTGTCACCACAAAATATTGCCCGGAATTCTGCCCGTAGACCGGCGAGCTGAGGTTGGTGACGCGATAGCTCCAGTTGACGTTGTTCTCGAACATGTCCGGCGAACGGATCGCCTCGGAGTACACCGCCCGCAGGCCGTGGCGCGGGTTGATCAGGTAGTTGACCGCCACGCGCGGCGTCAGCGAGTTGCCGCTCAAGTGGGTGTCTTCGTACATCGCGCCGCCTTGCAGCAGCCAGTGTTCGCTGGCCCGCCATTCCAGGTGGCCGAACAGGCGCCAGGTGGTGTCGTCCAGCGTCCCGTTGAAGTAGGTGTCGGAGTCGGCGCGGTCGTAGCGGTAATTCATCCCGCTGACCAGGCGCAGGCTGTCGGAGAGGCTGAGGGTGTCTTGCAGCTCCACGTCGTAGCGGCTTTCCGTGGCACTTTGGTCGATATCGCCGCACACGCTCTGGTTGGCGCCGTTGCGCCACTGGTCCAATACCTGGTTGCCCAGCGCCTGTTCAGCAGCGTTGCCGGGCGGGGCGCTGCCCTGGCTGAAGGTATCCATGTGTCGCGCCAGCCGTTCGGCGTAGTTGGGGTTGAGTTGCCACAACCGAGTCAATTCGGGGCTGAACGAGACCTTGGCGTCACAGGCTTTCCAGATCTGCCGACGGTCCCATTGCTGGGCCGACCCCTGGATATACAGGCTGTGTTCGGGGTTGAAGTCGAAGTTCCAGCGCATCGAACCGGCGTAGTCCCTGGCGTTGACGTCGGAATTGGTACCGCCCTCGGTAATCCCGGCGAATACCGGAGTGTAGGTGTAGGGGCGCTGATTTGTCCCCTCCTTGGCATTCAGTTGCCAGTCGATGCTCTGTTGCGCATTCAACGTCTGGCTGACGGCCAGGCTGAAACGGCTGAGGCGGCGGCTGTCGCGGCGGTCGGCGCCGACGGCATCGCGGTCGAAACCATCGTCCTGCTGCCCTGACAGCGACAGGCGCAGATCGCCGGTTTCCCAGCCCACGCCCTGGCTGGCATAGACATCGTTGATCCCGCGTTCACCCCGGATGACCTTTACCCGCGTGCCCTGGCTGTTGGCCGTTGAGCGGGTGAGGATATTGACCACCGCCATCAGCGCATTGGCGCCGTAGCTGACGGTATTGGGGCCACGAAACACCTCGATACGCTCAATGTCTTCCATGGCGACCGGAATATCGCTCCAGTCCACCGTGGCCAGGCCTGCGCGATACACCGAGCGCCCGTCGATCAATACCTGCATGCGCCGTGCATCGCTGGCGCTGGTGCCGTGGTAGTTCACCGCAGCCTGATTGCCGGTGGTGTAGCCGACCATCATCCCGGGCACCAGGCGTAACAGCTCGGCAATGTCACGCGCGCCGCTGGCCTTGATCAATTCGCTGTCGATCACGGTCATGCTGCCGGGAACGGCGGCGGCCGATTGCTTGAGGCGGGTCGCGGTCAATACCTGCGGCAGCGGCTGGCTGTCGAGAAACAGGTCGTCTGCCGACGCACTGGCGCTGCACGCAAGCACCAGGGGCAGCATCAATGGCAGGGATGAGCGGAGAGGAGGGCCCGGATACACGGCACGGCCTTGATAATTGCGGATAGCCGCCCATGTTAACTGAGGTCAGGCATTTTGCCAGTCGTGAGACTTGCAATTACTTCACTCAAGTGTGGCATTTTCCGACAGGCGCACGAATTCACACGGGGGCTGGCCGCAAGCGGGTCGCCCCGTATAATGCCGCCATCGCCACTGGTATGGATTAACGGATTGCATATGACTGAACAGCGCCCTATTGCGGTCCTGGGAGGCGGAAGTTTTGGTACCGCCGTGGCTAACCTGCTGGCTGAAAATGGCCACGCGGTACGCCAGTGGATGCGCGATCCCGAGCAGGCCGAGGCCATTCGCGTGCACCGCGAAAACCCGCGTTACCTCAAAGGCATCAAGATTCATCCGGCGGTCGAGCCCGTGACCGATCTGCTCGCAACCCTTGCCGACTGCGACCTGTGCTTTGTCGCGCTGCCCTCCAGCGCCTTGCGCTCGGTGCTGGCGCCCCACGCCGAACGTCTGGCGGGCAAGCTGCTGGTCAGCCTGACCAAGGGCATCGAGGCGCAGACGTTCAAGCTGATGAGCGAAATCCTCGCAGAGATCGCACCCCAGGCGCGCATCGGCGTGCTGTCCGGGCCGAACCTGGCGCGGGAAGTGGCCGAGCATGCGCTGACCGCCACGGTGATCGCCAGTGAGGATGAGGCGCTGTGCGAGCGCGTCCAGGCGGTGCTGCATGGCCGCACCTTTCGCGTCTACGCCAGTGGCGATCGCTTTGGCGTCGAGCTGGGCGGTGCGTTGAAGAACGTCTATGCCATCATCGCCGGCATGGCCGTGGCCCTGGAGATGGGCGAAAACACCAAGAGCATGCTGATTACCCGCGCCCTGGCCGAAATGACACGTTTCGCCGTGAATCAGGGCGCCAACCCGATGACGTTCCTGGGCCTGGCGGGCGTCGGCGATCTGATCGTCACCTGCTCGTCGCCCAAGAGCCGTAACTATCAAGTCGGTTTCGCGCTGGGCCAGGGGTTGAGCCTTGAAGAGGCGGTGACACGCCTGGGCGAAGTGGCCGAAGGGGTCAACACCCTCAAAGTGCTGAAAGCCAAGGCCCAGGAAGTCGGTGTGTATATGCCGCTGGTTGCCGGGCTGCACGCGATCCTGTTCGAAGGACGCACCTTGAGCCAGGTCATCGAGCTGCTGATGCGCGCCGAGCCGAAAACCGATGTCGACTTTATTTCCACCAGCGGTTTCAACTGAGGAACGCGGCATGAACGATTCAAAAGCAGCCCCCAAGTATGAGTCCATTGTGCTGCGCATCCTGTGGATGCTGGTGTTTGCCCTGGTGTGGCAGGTGGCGCAGTTCCTGCTCGGCGCGTTGGTGATTGTTCAACTGATCTACCGACTGATCTACGGCGCGCCGAACCTGGGCCTGATGAACTTCGGCGACAGCCTCAGCCAGTTCCTGGCGCAGATCGGTCGCTTCGGCAGCTTCCACACCGAGCAAAAACCCTGGCCGTTTGCCGATTGGCCAACCCCGCGTGCACCGGAAGGCGAAGCCGCTCACAGCGTGCCGCCGGCACCGCACCCGGTGCGTGACGAAGAGCCCAAGCTATGAAGCTGTGGATTCTGCGCCACGGTGAAGCCGAGGCACACGCTCGCACCGACCCCGAGCGCAACCTGACCGCGCACGGCAGGGCCGAAGTGTTGCGCAGCGCTGCGCATCTGATCGGCCAGCCGCTCGGCGCCATTATCGCCAGCCCCTATGTGCGTGCGCAGCAGACGGCGCAACTGGTGCGCGAGGCGCTGGGCTTTGAGCCGGACATTCGCACGGTGCCGTGGCTGACGCCGGAGGGCAACCCGCTGCTGGTGCTGGAAAAACTCGACAGCGATGACAACGTGCTGCTGGTCAGCCATCAGCCATTGGTGGGTGGCCTGATCAGCGTTGCGCAGCATGGTCATCAGCGCCAGCCAGAACCGATGCACACCGCCAGCCTGGCGGAATTGGAAGGGGATTTCCCGCTGGCCGGGCTGATGAGCCTGGTCAGCGTGAAAAACCCGTAGGTGATATCGACAGGTTGTGCGCGCGCGCTCTGTTTTGTGGCAGGATTAGGGTCGTAATAAAACCAATAAGGACATCCCTATGAGCCTGTGGCGCACGCAACCGAATATCGAACACCTCAATGCGAGTCAGAAAAACACCATCGGTGAATTGCTGGACATTCGCTTCGAAAGCTTCGACGACCAATCCCTCACCGCCAGCATGGTGGTCGACCACCGTACCCATCAGCCCTACGGCCTGCTGCATGGCGGCGCCTCCGTGGTGCTGGCCGAAAGCGTCGGCTCCATGGCGGCCTACCTGTGCGTCGATGCCAGCAAATTCTATTGCGTGGGCCTGGAGGTCAACGCCAACCACCTGCGCGGCGTGCGCAGCGGGCGAGTAACGGCGGTGGCCAAGGCCATCCACATTGGCCGTACGACCCAAGTGTGGGACATCCGCCTGACCAATGACGAGGGCAAGGCCAGTTGCGTTTCGCGCCTGACCGTGGCCGTGGTGCCGCTGGGCGAGCAGCCACCGGCGCGATAGGCATGGCGTGAGTGTCATCATTCCTGGCGGTTACGGTCATTGCCGTAGGGGCCGGGCATGGTGACAATCGAGGTCTGTTCCTGTAGAGCGAGCCGGTATGTCGCAGCCTGTATTTTTCGCCCACGCCAATGGCTTTCCGTCGGCCACCTACGGCAAATTGTTCGACGCACTGGCCCCGGAGTATGCAGTGGCGCATCTGCCGCAGCACGGCCATGATCCCAGGTTTCCGGTGGACGACAACTGGCAGAACCTGGTGGATGAACTTATCCATCATCTGCAGCAGCAACCGGAGCCGGTATGGGGCGTCGGCCATTCCCTGGGCGGAGTGTTGCATTTGCATGCCGCGATGCGCTGCCCGCAGCTGTACCGTGGCGTGGTGATGCTGGACTCGCCGGTGCTGACCCGCGCGGATCGCTGGGTGATTCGCGCCGCCAAGCGCTTTGGCTTCATCGACCGCCTGACCCCGGCCGGACGCACCCTGGGCCGCCGCGAGGAATTCAGCGACCTGGACGCCGCGCGTGCCTACTTCGCCGGCAAGACCCTGTTTCGCAGTTTCGACCCCGAGTGCTTTGAGGCGTATCTGCAGCATGGCCTGCAGCAAATGGGCGACCGCCTGCGCTTGCGTTTCGACCCGGCGACTGAAATCAGCATCTATCGAGGCGTGCCTCACACCAGCCCCGGCCAGGTGCGCCAGTTGAAAATACCGCTGGCCGTGGTGCGCGGGCGTCAGAGCCGTGTGGTGATGCGCCATCATGCCAGCGGCGTAGGTCGCCTGCCCATGGGTGAAATGCTCACCATGCCCGGCGGCCATATGTTCCCCCTCGAGCGACCCCAGGACACCGCCATGTTGATCAAGCAGCTGTTTTCCCGCTGGCAGGCCCGTGAGCGCAGTTGCGCATGAGTACGCCGGTGGAAGAAGTACGCCTGAGCCTGCCGCATATCGAGTTGGCCGCGCATCTATTTGGACCTGAAGACGGTTTGCCGGTCATTGCCCTGCATGGCTGGCTGGACAACGCCAACAGCTTTGCGCGCCTGGCACCCAAGCTCCAGGGTTTACGCATTGTTGCGCTGGATATGGCCGGCCACGGGCACTCGGCCCATCGTCCGGCGGGGGCCGGTTATGCCTTGTGGGATTACGTGCACGATGTAGTGCAAGTGGCCGAGCAACTGGGCTGGCAACGTTTTGCATTACTTGGCCATTCCCTGGGCGCCATCGTCTCCCTGGTGCTCGCCGGGGCGTTACCGGAGCGCGTGACGCATCTTGGATTGATCGACGGCGTGATCCCGCCGACCGCCGGCGGCGAGAACGCAGCCGAACGGCTGGGCATGGCCTTGCAGGCGCAACTGAGCCTGCAAGGCAAGCGCAAACCGGTGTATGCCAGCCTGGACCGGGCGGTCGAGGCGCGCATGCATGGCGTGGTCGCGGTCAGCCGCGAAGCCGCAGAACTGCTGGCCCAGCGCGGTTTGATACCGGTGCCGGGCGGTTATACCTGGCGCAGCGACAGTCGCCTGACCCTGGCATCACCGATGCGCCTGACCGACGAACAAGCCATGGCTTTCGTACGACGCGTGAGTTGCCCTACGCAGTTGGTGGTGGCGGCTGACGGTATGGTGGCGAAACATCCCGAATTGCTTTCACGGCTGCCCTTTACCGTGACAACGCTGCCGGGTGGTCATCATTTGCACCTGAATGACGAGCCCGGTGCGGCTCTTGTTGCAGACTGTTTCAATCGGTTCTTCTCCACGCCTTGACTTGACGCGGTCAACTGCCGAGGCTGGGCGGATTGAAAGGGAGTCAACCATGCACCATCTTCAAACCGCTGCGACCCTCCATGGCCACGGCTCAGTGATCCGATGAGCCTGGGTAAAGGATGTTTACGTGCCGTTGGGCTGTGCTGCTTCAGCCCGCTCGTGTTCGCCGCCGATGTGCCGGGAAGCCAGGACTTGCCGGCCATTGCCCGCCAGGTGGACGCGCAGATCGTCGACTATCGCCCCGCTGAAGACCGCGAACGCATCTACCCCATGGGCGCGATCCGCAAGATCAGCGGCCAATTGCGTTCCGAAGGCCAGGCCACCGCACGCGGTCAAACCACCGCGATCACCTACGAACTGCCTGCCGAACACAGCTCCAGTGCCGCCTTTACCGCCACCCGCGAAGCCTTGCAGGCCAAGGGCGCGCAGCTGCTGTTCTGGTGCCAGGCCCGCGATTGTGGCGAAAGCAGCCTGTGGGCCAACGAAGTGTTCGGCAATGCCAAGCTGGTAGGGGCCGACGGCCAGCAGGAATACCTGCTTTTACGTCTGGCGGCTCCGCAGGACAATACGCTGGTGGCGCTGTACGGCATCACCCGTGGCAATCGCCGCGCCTATCTGCATGTCGAGCAGATGGACGCCAGCACGCCGCTGGGGAGTCTTCTGCCCACCTCGGCAACGTTGTTGCGTGAGTTGAAAAGCACCGGTGAGCTGGACTTCCCCACCCTCGGTGCCGAGCCTGATGACACGTGGCTGACGTTGATCTCCAGGGGGTTGAACCTCGACACCACCTTGCGTGTCAGCCTGTCCGGTCCCAATGCCGAAGCCTGGCGCCAGGGGCTGATCGACAACGGTGTGCGCGCCGCACGCCTGGAAAACAGTCCGGGTGACGCCGAGGGCCTGCACGTGCGTCTGATACGCTAACGTCACTGGGCGAACGGACCCGCGCCGTTCGCCTAAGCTCTCTTCTACCGACTCTTTTCGAGATACCCCATGCTCAATAACGATCGCCTGCTGGTGCAAATCCTGCTGCTGGTGCTGTTTGGTGCCAGCTTCTGGGTCATGGCGCCGTTCTGGTCGGCGCTGTTCTGGGGCGCGGTGCTGGCATTCGCGAGCTGGCCGCTGATGGTACTGCTGACACGCGGGCTGGGCGGTCGCGAATCGCTGGCGGCCGGTATCCTGACGCTGGGCTGGATGTTGCTGGTAGCGCTGCCGCTGGTGTGGCTGGGGTTCAACCTGGCGGACCATGTGCGCGATGCCGTCGTGCTGATCAAGGATATCCAGGTCGACGGCCTGCCCGATGCGCCGAGCTGGCTGGGCTCGATCCCGGTTATCGGCGAGCGGCTGGTGGCGACATGGGACAGCATCGACCAACAGGGCGCGGCGCTGATGCTCAGCATCAAGCCGTACCTCGGCCAGGTCGGCAACTGGTTGCTGGCGCGCAGTGCGCAGATTGGCGGCGGTATCCTCGAACTGACCTTGAGCCTGGTTTTTGTGTTCTTTTTCTACCGCGACGGGCCGCGCCTGGCGATGTTCGTGCATCGGTTGCTCGAACGCCTGATCGGCGACCGTGCCAGTTATTACATCGAACTGGTGGCCGGTACGGTGCAACGGGTGGTCAACGGCGTGATCGGCACGGCTGCGGCCCAGGCGGTGCTGGCGCTGATCGGTTTCCTGATCGCCGGGGTGCCCGGTGCGTTGCTGCTGGGCGGCGTGACGTTCCTGCTCAGCCTGATTCCCATGGGCCCGCCGCTGGTGTGGATCCCGGCCACGGCCTGGCTGGCGTGGAAGGGCGACTACACCTACGCGGTGTTCCTAGGCGTATGGGGCACCTTCATCATCAGCGGTGTCGACAACGTGCTCAAGCCATACCTGATCAGCCGTGGCGGCAACCTGCCGCTGGTGATCGTGTTGCTGGGCGTGTTCGGCGGCTTGATCGCGTTCGGTTTTATCGGCCTGTTTATCGGCCCGACCTTGCTCGCGGTGGCCTACAGCCTGTTGACGGACTGGAGCGCGACCCAGGCCCAGGCGCGGCGCGAAGACAAGCCGCTTTAAGCCCTGGACAGCCACATCACTGCGGTCAATCCGCCGCCTGGCGTGTCTTCCAGGCTCAGGTGGCCGCCGAGGCGCTCGACCGCTTCCCTGGCGATCGTCATGCCCAGGCCGACGCCGCCGGAATTACGGTTGCGTGAGCCCTCCAGGCGAAAGAACGGTTCGAACACCGCTTCGCGCTTGTCGGCGGCGATGCCGGGGCCATGGTCAATCACCCGGATCACCAGCGCCCCGCGGCTGTCCGCCAGTTCTACACGGGCTGAACCTGCATAGCGAAGGGCATTGTCGATCAGGTTGTTGAGGCACGAACGCAATGCCATGGGCTGCACCTGCAAGGGCGCGCAGGTGCCGCCCACGTGCACATCGCTGCCTTGGTCCTGGGCGTTTTCGCTCAGCGATTCCACCAGCGCCTGCACGTCGAGCCAGTGTCGGGTCTCGCTGGTGCGCTGTTCATGCAGGTAGCTCAAGGTGGCGTCGAGCATGCCGATCATGTCGTCCAGGTCCTGGCGCATCTGACCTTGCAGCCGGGTATCTTCGATCTGTTCCAGGCGCAGCTTGAGCCGCGACAGCGGCGTGCGCAGGTCATGGGAGACCGCCCCGAGCATGCGCGCGCGCTGGCTGACCTGTTCGCGGATGCGCCTTTGCATCAGGTTGAAGGTCGATGCGGCCTGGCGCGCTTCGCGGGGCCCGGATTCTTCGAGGGGCGGGCTGTCGAGGTCAAGACTCAAACGCTCGGCCGCCGCGCTCAGGCGCTGGATCGGCCGGCTCAGCAGCTTGGCGCCGTACCACGCGGCGATGATCAGCGAGATGAATTGAAACGTCAGCGGCACCACCGGGCCACCGAACCAGGGACGGTGAGGCTTGACCAGCGGCTTCATCGAGCCATCCGGCTGCTCGACGAAGGTGTCCTGCGGCGGTGGCGGTGGTGGGCCGTAATGATGGAACCAGAAAAACGCCAGCAGATGCGCGAGCACGAT
Organism: Pseudomonas sp. 34 E 7; assembly: GCF_900005715.1. NCBI lineage: Bacteria > Pseudomonadati > Pseudomonadota > Gammaproteobacteria > Pseudomonadales > Pseudomonadaceae > Pseudomonas > Pseudomonas sp. 34 E 7. The sequence goes on along the minus strand of NZ_CVTX01000158.1, from coordinate 2,060 downwards.
GGCCACCAGCAGCACGCCGAACAGCCGCCCGAACAACGTATTGAAGGTGGCGCGCATCAACCGATATCCCGCGCGTCGAACAGGTAGCCTTCGCCGCGTACGGTCTTGATCAGTTGCGGGGCCTTGGGGTCGTCTCCCAGTTTCTGGCGCAGGCGCGAGACCAGCAGGTCGATGCTGCGGTCAAAGGCTTCGATCGACCGGCCGCGCGCGGCATCCAGCAATTGCTCGCGGCTCAATACGCGGCGCGGGCGTTCGATGAACACCCACAGCAGGCGGAATTCGGCGTTGGACAGTGGCACCACCAGGCCGTTGTCGGCCACCAGTTGGCGCAACACGCTGTTGAGCCGCCAGTTGTCGAAGCGAATATTGGCGCGCTGCTCGGTACGATCATCGCGCACCCGGCGCAGGATGGTCTGGATACGGGCCACCAGTTCGCGCGGTTCGAACGGTTTGGACATATAGTCGTCGGCGCCCAGCTCCAGGCCGATGATCCGGTCGGTCGGTTCGCAGCGGGCGGTGAGCATCAGAATCGGAATGTCCGATTCAGCCCGCAGCCAGCGGCACAGGGTAAGGCCGTCTTCGCCGGGCAGCATCAGGTCGAGCACCACCACATCGAAGGTTTCGCCTTGCATGGCCTGGCGCATCGCTGCGCCGTCGGTCACACCCGTGGCGAGAATATTGAAGCGCGCCAGGTAATCGATCAGCAATTCACGAATCGGCACATCGTCATCGACGATCAGCGCGCGAGTGTTCCAGCGCTTGTCGTCGGCGATCACCGCGCCTGTGTGCGCATCGTTTACCGGGACGGAAGGAGTATGCATAGTGCGATCATCTGCCTGATTGTTACGGTCAGCATAGGCGCCCAGCCCCATGGCTGGAAGTGCTGGACGGTCGGTCATGCGGCGAGGCTAGCGGTGGGGCATGTTGGGGGCATGTCGTGAATGTATCGACTTTGAAACAATGGCCGCAAACCTGGGCCAATCCACGCAGAATCAGTATTTACCGATCATCGGATCCCGCAACGGCGCCGCTTGCGCTACAATCCGCGCCGATTTCGACTTGCCTGAGAGCCCATTCCAATGTCCGTCTGCCAGACTCCTATCATCGTCGCCCTGGACTACCCCACCCGTGACGCCGCACTGAAGCTGGCTGACCAGTTGGACCCCGCGCTTTGCCGGGTCAAGGTCGGCAAGGAGCTGTTCACCAGTTGCGCGGCGGAAATCGTCGGCACCCTGCGTGACAAGGGCTTCGAAGTGTTTCTCGACCTGAAATTCCACGATATCCCCAATACCACCGCCATGGCGGTCAAGGCTGCGGCCGAGATGGGCGTGTGGATGGTCAACGTGCACTGCTCCGGTGGCCTGCGCATGATGAGTGCCTGCCGTGAAGTGCTGGAGCATCGCAGCGGGCCGAAACCGCTGTTGATCGGGGTGACTGTGCTGACCAGTATGGAGCGCGAAGACTTGGCCGGTATCGGCCTGGATATCGAGCCGCAGGAGCAGGTGCTGCGCCTGGCGGCCCTGGCGCAGAAAGCCGGTCTGGACGGCCTGGTGTGTTCGGCGCTGGAAGCCCAGGCGCTCAAGACGGCTCATCCGTCGTTGCAACTGGTCACGCCGGGCATTCGTCCGGCGGGCAGCGCCCAGGATGATCAGCGCCGTATTCTGACGCCGCGCCAGGCGCTGGATGCCGGTTCGGATTATCTGGTGATTGGCCGTCCGATCAGCCAGGCGGCCGATCCGGCGAAGGCGTTGGCGGCGGTCGTTGCTGAAATCGCCTGACCCCAGGCGGGCACTGAAAAATGTGGGAGGGGGCTTGCCTCCTGTCCTGGTCCGGCAGCCTGTAGCTATCTTACTGGTGCTCCACGATCCAATGTGGGAGGGGCGGTGCGACGATTCGACTTGCCCCCGATGGCGGCCTCAGGATTGGCTAGTATTTTGGATCAGACCGAGTACATATCCGTTATTCAGGTCACGGCTGCTTAGGGTTCCGCCCTGACGGCGGCTCACTTTTGAAAAGCGCAAAAGTAAGCAAAACGCTCTTGCCCCACCACTCGGCACCTC
>NZ_CVTX01000129.1:0-89408 GCF_900005715.1 Pseudomonas sp. 34 E 7 | reverse complement strand
GGGCAAGTCGAATCGTCGCACCGCCCCTCCCACATTTTCGATTGAGTCAGGCTTTAACAGCGTGGTGTGTGCTGGTCCATGGCTTTGCCCACCAGCAAGACGCTCAGCTCGCTCAGTTGATGAATGGCCAGGGCCACGTCACGGTGTTTGCCGGTGAGGTCATCGGACAGGTCGAGCAGCAAGGTGCTGACGGAGCATACGGTTTCGTAGCTGTTGATCAGCAGGGTTTCGGTGGAAACATCGGGGACGAGGGTGAAGAGGGTGGTTGGCGGCGTATCGAGTTTTTTGATCATGAGAGCATCCTGGAATGGGCTGCCGCCGTATCGCTACTAAACGAGGGTGGCAACTGTACGCAGGTTAGTAGACCGGTGGACACTCAAAGCCGGCGCACTCGAAAGTGCCCTACGCACAGCCGCCATTAACGCGGGCAGACTTATGCACTTGGAGTGACCAAACTCAGGCTACTAAACCCGATCACCGAGAAATTCAGCGACCGGCAAACCTTAAAGACCGCCACCCAGGCACACAAGCCGGCCGATTCTGACGTAAGCGTAGGTAACGGAGCAAGGCGCTTGCCTTAATGTCAGCCGCTTCCTACAGCCGTCCTACGTACTCTCCCGCACCTGCAACTCGAACCCCATATCCACCACCGGCTTGGCGATCCGGTTGCCCGCCATGATGGTCAGCAAGTGCTCCGCCGCACGCCGGCCAATGGCTTCCCGTGGCGTGCTGATGCTGCTCAGGCGCGGCACCATGAACGACGAGGCGGGCAGGTCGTTGAAACCCAGCACGGCCACACGCTCTGGCACTTTGATGCCGTGGCGCATGGCTTCGAGCAAGGCGCCCTGGGCCAGGTCGTCGTTGCCGAAGAAAATGGCATCCACGTCCGGATGCGCCGCCAGCAATTGCAGGAACAGTTCGCCGCCCAGGCCCACGGAGGAGGGGCGAGGTGTCAAAAGCTCCAGCGCCGGGTCGTACAGGCCCGCTTGCTGCAAGGCCCGGCGGAAGCCTTCACCGCGCAGCAAGGTGCGCTGGTCCAACTGCGCGCCGATGTAGGCCAGGCGCTTGCGCCCACGGGACAGCAAATGCGCCGCCGCTGTTTCGCCTGCGGCCAGCTGTGAAAAGCCCACGCAGTTCACCCCGGCATTAGGGTCCAGATCCATCATGTATACGCATGGTACATTGCTGGCCTCGACCATCCGTCGCGCGCTTTCGGTGCGGTCGAACCCGGTCAGCAGCAAGCCGCGAGGCTGGTAGGCCATGTAGTTGCGCAGCAGGTTTTCTTCTTCGTCGCGGCAGTAGTGGGAGTTGCCGATCAGCACTTCAAAGCCCTTGGGCCGCAGCACCTGGTGGATGGCTTCGAGGGTTTCGATAAACAGCAGGTTGGACAATGACGGCACCAGGACCACCACCGAATGGCTCTGGGCCGACGCCAGGGCGCGGGCGGCGGGGTTGACCACGTAGCTGAGTTCGGCGGCGGCCTTCTGCACTTTCTCCACCAGTTCGGTGGCGACCGTGCTGATGCCACGCAGGGCGCGGGAGGCGGTGATCGGGCTGACGCCGGCCAGACGGGCAACTTCATTCAAGGTGGGGCGACCGGTGGTGCGGGTATTTTTATCGTTCTTGGAGGTCATCAGGCGGCTTGCCAAACAAAAATCGAGGCACTAAGGTAGCGCTGTCTCCAAACGGCTGCAAATGCTTGAACGTTGGGTTGCCTGATCCCGTTCGAATGATTGGAGCGGATGCACGCGTCACTCCATAAAAAAAGACAAGACGGCGCGGGAAAAGCCTGTTTTTGCACTAGCCTTAGGCTGTGCAAAGGTAGCGCTATCTGCGTCCTGAGGTGTTTCATGAGTCAACCTGTTACCGCCCTGGTCATCATGGGTGTTTCCGGCTGTGGCAAGTCCAGCGTCAGCGAGGCCTTGTGCCGCCTGAACGGTGCCACCGCCATTGAAGGCGACAGCTTTCACCCCGCCGCGAACATAGAAAAGATGAGCGCCGGCCACCCCCTCAACGACGACGACCGCGCCGGCTGGCTCGACATCCTCTGCGATGAATTGCGCCGCTCGCTCAAGGCCGGTGAACATCCAGTGCTCACCTGTTCGGCGCTGAAAAGGAAATACCGTGACCACCTGCGCGAAGCCGCACCGGGCCTGGGCTTTGTATTCCTGGAGCTGACCCGTGAAGTGGCCGCCGACCGCGTGTCCCATCGCCCCGGCCATTTCATGCCGGCAAGCCTGATCGACAGCCAGTTCGCCACCCTCGAGTCGCCCAAGGGCGAGCCGCTGACCCTGGCCCTCAATGCCAGCGAAGACAGCGTCGAGGCATTGGCCGAGCAGACCAATGCCTGGTGGCGCGAGCACGGCTTTGAACCTACCCATTAATTTTTTGCCGGAAAGATAGCGCTATCCCCGGCAGGAAGTTCAACACCCGCTTTAATAACAACAACAAACAGGAGAGATCCCCATGTTTGGCATGTCCCACGAGTCGTATCTGCTGCTGGATGCAGTCGTCACTATCATTGGCCTGATCGTTCTGATCACCAAGTTCAAGGTGCACCCGTTCATCGCACTGATCATCGCGGCCGGCTTCCTCGGCCTGACCTCGGGCATGCCCGTGGAGAAGATCATCAAGGCGTTCCAGGACGGCTTCGGCGGCGTGCTCGGTTTTGTCGGCATCATCCTTGCGCTGGGGACCATGCTCGGCAAGATGATGGCCGAGTCCGGCGGTGCCGATCAGATCGCCCAGACCCTGATCCGCGCCTTCGGCAAGGAAAAGGTCCAGTGGGCCATGATGTTCGCCGCGTTCCTGGTGGGCATCCCGCTGTTCTTCGAGATCGGCTTTGTGCTGCTGATCCCGCTGGTGTTCATCGTGGCGCGGCGTACCGGTGTGTCGCTGATCAAGATCGGCATCCCGTTGCTGGCCGGCTTGTCGGCCGTACACGGTCTGGTACCCCCGCACCCGGGCCCGCTGCTGGCCATCGGCGTGTTTGGCGCGGACATCGGCAAGACCATCCTGTATGGCCTGATCGTCGCTTTGCCGACCGCCATCATTGCGGGCCCGATCTTCGGTACGTTCATCGCCAAGTACATCCCGGGCAACCCGTCCCAGGAACTGGTCGACCAACTGGCCCGCGAGACCGATAACAAGGCGCTGCCCAGCTTCGCCATCACCCTGGTCACCGTGCTGCTGCCGGTGTTCCTGATGCTGCTCAAAACCTTCGCCGACATCGCCTTTGCCGAAGGCAACGTGGTGCGCAACTGGATGGACATGATCGGTCACCCGATCACCGCGCTGTTGCTGGCATTGCTGCTGTCGCTGTACACCTTCGGCCATCGCCAGGGCATCCATTCCAAGCAGATCCTCAAACTGCTCGACGCCAGCCTTGCGCCGACCGCCGCGATCATCCTGATCATCGGTGCCGGTGGTGGCTTCAAGCAGATGCTGGTGACCAGCGGCGTGGGTGACGTCATCGGCCACATGGCGGTAAACGCCCAGATCAACCCGATCCTGCTGGCATGGCTGGTGGCGGCGGTGATTCGCGTGGCAACCGGTTCGGCCACCGTGGCGACGATTACCGGCGCGGGCATCGTGGTGCCGGTGGTGGGCATGATTCCAGGGGTTAACCGTGAATTGCTGGTGCTGGCGACGGGGGCGGGATCGTTGATCCTGTCTCACGTCAACGATGCGGGGTTCTGGCTGGTCAAGCAGTACTTCAACATGACCGTGGCCGAGACGTTCAAGACCTGGACGGCGATGGAAACCATTCTGTCGGTGGTGGCGCTGATCTTCATCATGTTGCTGTCGTTGGTGGTGTAGGCCTCAACCACCTGTCGCAACCGGTAGTTTTCACAGTATCGAGGGATCACGAAGACTTCTAAAACGACTCCGAAGCTCGTCATTTTTGACGAGCATTGGAGGAAAAATCATGGAAAACGACAGTTATAAGCCAGAAAGTGACTCAAAAGTCTTAGTGCCGACGCCTATTATTCAAAACCTGAAGGAGGGGGACAGGGTCGCTGCAGATTTCGTGATAAGAGGGTGGGCTTCTCCTGCCGGAGCGGCAGTCGTGGTGAAAAATAGCAACTCGCCCTATCAACAATTTGGTACTGCGCAGGTTACGTTTCCGACTGAGTGGGAGTTTTCCTTGAGCAAGCATTCCATGGGGCCGGGGTCGTACAAGATCAGTGCTTATACGCATTCTGGACCGCAGATTTCCCATCCAACGAATCCCCTGTCATTTGAAGTGATTTGAACGGGCGTTCATACGGCGACTCTTTAATCTGTCAGGCCCGCGCCAGTAAGGGCCTGACAGAACCCTCATTGCGTCGCTTACCCGCCTTTTTTGTAACTAACCCATCGACCCTGAACATCCCGCGAATCCCTCGCACCGCCTGGCGAATTCAGGCCCAGCCATACATCGACGCTTTGGGATTCTCCACCACTGTCGTTGGTGGTGTAGGCCGCACCGCAGCTTCCTATGTGGCCACCCAGTCAAATGTGGGAGGGGGCTTGCCCCCGATAGCGGAGTGTCAGTCACTGTATCTGGTGACTGAACCACTGCCATCGGGGGCAAGCCCCCTCCCACATGTTGACCGAGTCAGACGCTGGCTTTCGGTGCTATTCCATCGGCCCTGAACATCCCGCGAATCCCCCGCACCGCCTGGCGAATCCGGTCCTGGTTTTCGATCAGCGCAAAGCGCACGTGATCATCCCCATACTCGCCAAAGCCGATCCCCGGCGACACACACACCTTGGCTTCCAGCAGCAGTTTCTTGGCAAACTCCAGCGAGCCCATGGCGGCATATTGCTCGGGAATTTTGGCCCAGACATACATTGATGCCTTCGGATTTTCCACCATCCAACCCAGCTCATGCAGGCCCTTGACCAACACATTACGGCGCTGGCGATACTGCTCGGCGATGTCTTTCACGCACTGTTGATCGCCTTCCAGCGCCGCAATCGCGGCCACCTGCAGCGGGGTGAAGGTGCCGTAGTCGTGGTAACTCTTGATCCGCGCGAGGGCGTTGACGAGTTCCGGGTTGCCCACCATGAAGCCAATGCGCCAGCCCGCCATGTTGTAGCTCTTGGACAGGGTGAAAAACTCCACCGCAATGTCCTTGGCGCCCGGCACCTGCATGATCGATGGCGCTTTCCAGCCGTCGTAGACGATGTCGGCGTAGGCTAGGTCGTGCACCACCAGTACGTCGTACTGCTTGGCCAGGGCGATCACGCGCTCGAAGAAGTCCAGCTCCACGCACTGCGCGGTGGGGTTGGACGGAAAGCCCAGGATCATCATCTTCGGCTTGGGGATCGAACCGCGTATCGCCCTCTCCAGTTCGGCGAAGAAGTCCACGCCGGGCACCAGCGGCACCGAGCGCACCTGGGCGCCGGCAATCACGGCACCGTAGATGTGAATCGGGTAGCTCGGGTTCGGCACCAGTACGGTGTCGCCCTGGTCGAGGGTGGCCAGCATCAAGTGCGCGAGGCCTTCCTTGGAACCGATGGTGACGATGGCCTCGGTTTCGGGGTCGATATCCACTTCATAACGGTCCTTGTACCAGCGCGAAATCGCCCGGCGCAGGCGCGGAATGCCTTTGGAGGTGGAGTAGCCGTGGGTGTCTTCGCGCTGGGCGACGGTGACCATTTTCTCGACGATGTGCGGTGGCGTGGCGCCGTCGGGGTTACCCATGCTCAAGTCGATGATGTCTTCGCCGCGCCGACGCGCAGCCATCTTCAGCTCGGCAGTGATATTGAACACGTAAGGGGGGAGTCGATCTATGCGCGCAAAGCGGCGCGGCGAACCTTGGTCTGCCATTGTTGCCTCGAGGTACGTAAGCGCCCGGAACCGTCCGAGCGACGTCGGCCACTGCGGTGGCCTGCGGGGCAGACAATACGGTCGATGATGGCAAGTTGTCCATATGCGTAGGAAAAATTTCTGCATGGAGTACGGCGCGGATATGCCCCTATACTCGTTGCGGGTTTGTTCCCTCATAAGAAGGAGACTGTTCGTATGGATCAGCAGACAAGACAACCGTTGGAACCACGCATGGAAGCCGGCAAGGCCCTGGTGATCGCAGGCGTCCAGGGGCGTTATTCGAAAGCCACCGTGGGGGACATTCCGCGGCTACGGGAATTGTTCGACAGCTGTATCAAGGACTTCGAGAAGCGCGTCGGCGGCGTGACCTATGGTGTTTGCCATAATCTCAGGCATGACGAATTCGACTACATGGCCGGTGTTGAAGTCCCCAGCAAAAGCGATGTACCGGGCAATTTCCAGTTCATTGAAATTCCACCACTGAACTATGCCGTGTTCCCTCATCACGGGGCGGTGCAGGCGCTTGAGCAAACCTACGAGCGCATCATGTTCGAGTGGCTGCCGCACTCGGGCTACAAGGTGATGGGGGCGGATTTCGAGCGCTATAGCGCGGATTTTGATGCGAGGAAGGGCACCGGGACGGTGGAGATCTGGTTGCCGGTTGGGCAAAAGGTCTGATCGGAACAGGGGCCGATGGAGTGGCCCCTGTCAGTGCCTGGTCGGGCAGTGAGACGGGCTCTACACACTCAGCACGCGCCCAATGAACGATCCCCCGGACACATCGCCGGAAATCTGCAGCTTGCCGTGGCCCGAAACCCATTCAAGCTTGTCCACGAAGGCGGTCAGGGGACGGCCTTGCGGGACTCTATAGGCCTCGGCGACGCCGCCGATACCGAACAGGGTGTCCCAGTATCCGCCCAGCGTATGCCTGACCAGATTGACGTAGCTGCCCCTTGCGTAGTCCCTGGCCAGGGCAACCATTTTTCCATCGTCTTGAAATATCAGACTTGTGTAAGCACCCGTATTATTGTCATCGGTGACCTTCGGGGAGCCGTTGTTGAATTCCTGGCTGAATGAGCCATTGGGCTGGAGTTTCGTGATGAAATTCTGCTCATCGGGGGGGAAGCGACTCGCCCCTACGACCCCAATAGAGCCTTGAGGGCCGAGAGCCAGAGCCGAGACAGTGAGGTTTTGCCCCAGGGTTTTCTCGCCTCTTTCACCAAATTCGACATCAGGCTCACCACTTGCGTCATAGCCCAGAAGCATGGCTTGGCCTGCCCTGTCACCGCCTACTACGAATCCCGTGGAGCTGATTATCAAGGACGTGGCGGCCGTTCCATCCAGTTTGACAGGCCCTGGTTTTCCAAAGTTGGTCGCCGTGCCGTTGCTATTCAATTCATGGATATAGCTTTCTTGCGTACTGGTGTGAGCGACCAGGATGGCCCCATCGTGCCTGACGGCAAGGCCACTTCTGGGCAGCAGACCGGCGTGGATTCGGATATTGAGCGAGCTTGTACCTTCAACACCAAACTCGGTATCCAGGGTTCCATCCTTATTGAACCGGGCCACCATCGCTATTGCAGCGTCGCCCAAAGAGAAGAGAAGCAGGGGCTTACCGTCCGGTTGGATGATCAGGTTGAATAGTCTGGCGAAACCAGTGGTTGGAATAAACATGGGTGAATGCTCGGGGTCGAGCTCACCGTCGGCGTTATGGATGAACACGGCGATGTAGGGCAGGTTTTCAAAATAGCAAATGCCTGCCGTGATAATTGAACCATCGTCTCGTAATGCAGAAATGCCGGTGATCTGCGAAAAAAAGCTCTCGCCTGTTTTAGGAAGGGTATTACCGAAGCTCAGATCCTTGCTGCCTGCGGAATTGGCATCGATGTTCGAGCGTCTGGCTGGAATGCTCATGAGTCTGCTCCTTGAGGGGGTAGAGGTTTCCATACCTGCTTGATAACCGCTCAACGCGACGACGATGGAGTCCTATTGAACAACGGGTGGGCCCTCATGCGCAGCTGGCAACCATCACAGTAGACAAGTCGAGGGATCTTCGGGTTGGATCGCCACTCACCTTGCAAACTCCCAGCTCAACCTGCGCTCATACCCGACCCGCCCTTTGTATGCCTCACCGCTGTCCACCCAACCAGCCCCCAGATACAACCCCATCGCCGCCACATTGTCCGCATCCACCGACAATTCCAGCGCCTTGATCTGCGGCCATGCCTGTAGCGCCGCTGCAGGCAGCATCTGCAGACAGATTTTGCCGTAGCCGCGCCCTTGCTGATGCCGATCCACCTGCAATGCATGCAAGGTGGCGCTGTGTTCATCTGCCCAATGGGGCAGGCACGGTGGGCGTTTGAGCAGCAGGAACGCCACGGGCACGTCGCCCGCGAGCAGGGCGAAGCCTTTGACGCTGTCGGGGTTGGGATTGACCAGCAGGCTGTTCAGGGCGCAATAGATATCACCGGAGTACGCCAGTTGCTCGGGGTGCACCGTCAGGCCGTCCAGTTGCTGTTTTTGCAGAACGTTCAGCGTTTCGTAGGGGGCGAGGCGGGTTTGCATGGGCGGTATATCCAAAAATCCTACCAAGGGGCGGGAATTCTACCTCATCCGCTTATAGCGCTCGTGCCCCTTGCATACGCCGGTCCTCATGGCTCACTCGAGCATCTTTGCCAACAACCAACTCCCCGCCGGGCCCGGCGGTTGTTGCCGCGACCACAGCGCATCCACCGCCACCGAGCGTGGCCAACCGCGCACCTTGAGCTCGACCAGCCGGTCGTCGCCGAAGCGCTCCACCAACCAGCGCGGTATGGGGGCCCAGCCAAAGCCCAGTTGCGCCATCTCCATCAGCATCAGGTAGCTCGGTGCCGACCACACGCGTTGGGCGCCACGGTTTTCGTCAGGGTTGATGACGCTTGCCAGGCGCAGTTCCCGATGTGCTTGCAGGGTATGCGGATCAAGACCGGCCTGGCTCGCCAGCGGGTGTCTGGGCGAGACGAACAGGGCGATCTCGGTGCTGTCCTCAATCGTCGAGCAACTGAGGTCCGGGGGGTAAACCTGCTGCTGCTCGATAAACGCGATGTGCGCCCGGCCACTTTGCACCAGGGCAATCAGGTCTTCGCATTCGGCGATCAGGCATTCCAACTCAAGGTCCGGGTAGCGTTGTTCAAAGGCGCTGAGGGCGACTTCGAAACGGTCGGACTGGTAGGTATCGGACATGGCGATACTCAGCTTCGGCTCCAGCCCCTGGGCCAATTGACTGGCCGCCAGTTCCAGCCGGCTGCTGGCCTCCAGCACCTGTTCGGCACGCTGCAACAACACATGGCCGGCCGGGGTCAGCGTCGGCTTGCGGCTGCCGCGATCGAACAACACCACATCCAGGTCGATTTCCAGGCTGGCCACCGCTGCGCTGATGGTGGACTGGCTCTTGCCCAGCTTGCGGGCCGCGGCGGAAAACGAACCCTGGGTGGCGGCCTGGACAAACGCCTGGAGCACTTCATGGGAGGCCATGACTATCGCCTTGATCGATGGTTATTGGTTATGAAGTATCGGCCTGGGACGTGATCATGGCAACCATCGTCACTCACGGAGCCGGGTCATGCACCCTACCAAGTCGATTACTGAACGTGTTTTCCAGGCCTTGGGGTTTGAAGGTTTGGCCTTATTGATCTGTACGCCTTTGCTGGTCTGGGTGACCGGTCGACCGGCCTTGGAAATGGGCACGGTGACCTTGGGCGTCAGCTTGCTGGCGCTGAGCTGGAACGTCATGTTCAACAGCCTGTTCGACCGCCTTAAAGTGCGCCTGCACCTGTCCAACGGTGGCCGCACGCGGGTGCTGCACGCGCTGCTGTTCGAAGGCGGGTTGATCCTGCTGGCGGTGCCGTTGATTGCCGCATTGATGAAGACCAGCCTGTTGGAGGCGTTCATCCTCGACATTGGCGTGCTGCTGTTCTTCCTGCCATACACCTATGTGTACCACTGGGCGTATGACGTGATTCGGGAACGAGTCACCCGCAAAACGCCAATCGCCCTGTAGTCGCCAGCCGCTTACAGAAACATGCCGCCCGAGGCCTCGATCCGCTGGCCGGTGATCCATTGGCCTCCATCGGCCAGCAGCAGCGCCACGGCCCCGCCAATATCGTCGGGCAAACCGGCGCGGCCCAGGGCGGTGTTGTTGGCGACCATGGCATTGAGGTTGGCGTTATCGCGTACCGCTCCGCCGCCGAAGTCGGTTTCAATCGCGCCAGGGGCGAGGATATTCACGCTGATGCCACGCGTGCCGAGCTCCTTGGCCTGGTAGCGGGTCAGCACTTCCATCGCGCCTTTCATCGCCGCGTAGGCCGCATAGCCCGGCAGGCTGAAGCGCGCCAGACCGCTGGACACATTGAGAATGCGCCCACCGTCGCGAATCAACGGCAACAGCTTCTGGGTCAGAAAAAACGGCCCCTTGAATTGGATCGCGACCAGTTGGTCGAACTGGGCTTCGGTGGTTTCGGCAAAGCTTGCGTGAATACCGATACCGGCGTTGTTGACCAGAAAATCAAACTGATCCTGTGCGAACACATCCTTGAGCGCGTCAGTCACTTGATCGGCAAAACCTGCGAACGTCGCGCTCTGGCTCACATCCAGTTGCAACATCGCCGCGCGGCCGCCCAGTTGTTCGATTTGCGTCACTAACGCCTGCGCCTCATCGGCCTTGCTGTGGTAAGTGCCGAGGATATCGACGCCCTGGGCGGCAAGGTGCAGTGCAGCGCTTTTGCCCAGGCCACGGCTGGCGCCGGTGATCAGTGCGATTTTACGTGGGGTCATGGTGCAGTCCTCTTGGGTGATGATGGGACTGAGTGTATTTGTCCGCCCATAACGTGATAAACAGCGCTATACCGGAATCACTGGTCGGACAGGGCGAACAATCCCATGAATAAACTTGAGCTGTTGCGCACGTTTGTGCGCGTGACCGAGCTGTCGAGCTTTACCCAGGCCGGTGAAAGCCTTGGCTTACCGCGCTCCACCGTGTCCGAACAGGTGCGCGCCCTCGAAGAACTGCTCGGTGCACGCCTGTTGCAACGCACCACGCGCAAGGTGCAGGCCACCCAGGACGGCCAGGTGTTGTATGAGCGCAGCAAGGATTTGCTGGCGCACATGGAGGAACTGGAGGGTTTGTTTCGACAGGACGAAACCCAGTTGGCCGGGCGCATACGGGTGGACATGCCCAACGTGATAGCGCGCACGCTGATCGTGCCCAACTTGCCCCCGTTCATGGAGCGCCACCCCCTGATCGAGATGCAAATCGGCAGCTCGGACCGCCAGGTGGACCTGATCGCCGAAGGCTTCGACTGTGTTGTGCGCGTGGGTGCCCAGCCCGACCAGAGCGTGGTGGCGCGGCGGGTGTGCAGCATGCCGATGGTCAACTGCGTGAGCGCGGGGTATGTGCAGCGCCACGGCATTCCGCACACTCTGGCTGACCTGCAACAGCATCAGTTGGTGCATTACGTACGACCGCTGGGCGCACGCTCGGCGGGGTTCGAGTACGTGCAAGGCAACAAGGTGCTGCGGCTGCCAATGGCCGGGCGGGTGACCGTCAACAGCACCGATGCGTACCAGGCGGCGTGCCTGGGCGGCTTTGGCATTATCCAAGTGCCCCGGCTGGGCATCCGCGACTTGCTGGCCAGTGGCGAATTGGTCGCGGTGCTGGCCGATTACCCGGCACCGCCTTTGGACGTGTCATTGCTCTACGCCGGCCAGCGGCATTTGCCGTTGCGCGTGCGGGTGTTCATGGAGTGGTTGGCGGCCACCCTGCAAGCCCATCTTTAATTTGCGCCGCCAACAATGTGGGAAAGGGCTTGCCCTATCACGCTTTCTGTAGGAGCGAGGGGGGCGCCTAGCTCTTGCTCGCGAAAAACGTCAACGATAACGCGTGCTTTCTGAATGAGCGCGGTGCTTGTAAGTTTTTCGCGAGCAAGCTCGCTCCTACATTCGATTGAGGGTGGGTCAGAACAGTTGGGTGAACAGCCAGTAAAGGCTGCCCGACAACACAATCGCCGCCGGCAACGTCAGTACCCAGGCCATCAGCAAATTGCGGATGGTGCGCATCTGCAGGCCGCCGCCGTTGGCCACCATGGTCCCGGCCACGCCCGATGACAACACATGGGTGGTCGAGACCGGCAAACCGAACATGTCCGCCGCGCCAATGGTCAGCATCGCCACGGTCTCGGCCGAGGCGCCCTGGGCGTACGTCAGGTGGGTCTTGCCGATCTTCTCGCCCACCGTCACCACGATGCGCTTCCAGCCGACCATGGTGCCGAGCCCCAGGGCGATGGCCACTGCGATCTTGACCCACAGCGGGATAAACCGCGTGGCGCTGTCGATCTGTTGCTTGAACAGTTGCAGCTTGCCCTGGGTGTCGGCGTCGAAATTGCCGACCTTGCCCTTGTCCATCAGGCGAATGGTTTCGCTGGTCAGGTACATGTCGTTACGCACGTTGCCCACGGCTTCAGCCGGTACCGCGGCAAGGGAGCCATAGCCTTTGACTTCGGCGCCGATGTGCCCGGTGATGGCGGCAAGGGCGGGCACCAGTTCCGGGGTGGCTTCTTTGGTGCGCACGTAAGTGGATAAGGTTGCTCGTGAATCGCCGGGAGCCGGCTGCGGTGCGGATTTCACCAATGCGGCCTGGGTGACTTCCGCCACCGCTGCAAATTGCAGTGACTGATCGGCCGGCATGGTGCGGTTCAGCGCGTAGGCCATCGGCAACGTGCCCACCAGAATCAGCATGATCAGGCCCATGCCTTTTTGCCCATCGTTGGAGCCGTGGGCGAACGACACACCGGTGCACGTGACGATCAGCATGCCGCGAATCCACCACGGCGGCGGGGTGTCGCCCTTGGGCGCTTTGTACAGCGCGCGGTTCTTCACGAAGGCGCGCAGCGCCAGCAACAGCAAGGCGGCAAACGCAAAGCCGATCAGCGGCGACAACAGCAGCGCGTAACCGATCTTGGCCGCCTGGCTCCAATCCACGCCACTGGTGCCATCGCGGCCATGCATCAAGGCATTCGCCACGCCTACACCAATGATCGAGCCGATCAGCGTGTGGGACGACGACGCCGGCAAACCCAGCCACCAGGTGCCGAGGTTCCACAGGATCGCGGCGATCAGCAGGGCGAAGATCATGGCGAAGCCGGCCGATGAGCCCACCTGCAGGATCAACTCCACCGGCAGCAGGGCAATGATGCCGAACGCCACCGCGCCGCTGGACAGCAGCACGCCGAGAAAATTGAAAAAGCCCGACCACACCACCGCGAAATGCGGCGGCAGCGAGTTGGTGTAGATCACCGTGGCCACCGCATTGGCGGTGTCGTGAAAGCCGTTGACGAACTCAAAGCCCAACGCGATCAACAGCGCCACGCCGAGCAGCAGGAACGGCGTCCAGGTGGTGAGCTGGGCGCCCATTTCGTGCATGTCGTGCATCAGGCTGTAAGCGGTGAACAGCAGGCCCATGGCGAGCACGGCGAAGAACATGATCACCGTAACCAGGCCGGGCTTGGTGTCCAGGCGCGGTTTGGGGGCGGAGGGTGAGGCTGTCAGGGAAGGGGTGGCCATGCCGGAGCATCCAGTGTGAGGAGGATGGCGTTCATGATCATTGCAAATTGTTACAGAGATGCTGCGGCAGGTCAGTGTTCAGGTGGGGGAGGGCCTTTCAGTTCATTAAATCCTTACGCTTTCTGAATGCCCAGCGCCCGGCAATCAGGGTGAAGGTTGCCACCAGCGCGACCAAAATCCAAAAGCCTTCCGGGTCCTGGGACAGCGGCACCCCACCCACATTCATGCCGAAAAAACCGGCGATGATGTTGATCGGCAGCGCCAGCACCGTCACCACCGTGAGGGTGAACAGCGTGCGGTTGCTCTGCTCGTTGAGGTTGGCGGCGATCTCTTCCTGCAACAGCTTGATGCGTTCGCCCAGGGCCGTCAGGTCGTTGATGATCAGCGCAAACTCTTCGGTGGATTTTCGCAACTCCTTCACGTCTTCCTTTTGCAGCCATTGCGGCGGCCGGTTGAGCAGGCGCAACAGCGAACCCGGTTCCAGCGCCAGCAGGCGTTGCAAGCGCACCAGCACGCGGCGCGCGGCACCGAGTTCGGCGCGGTTGGTGGACAGGCGCGAGGACAGCAACTGGTCTTCGATATGATCGACGCTGAGGCTGGTCTTGCGCACGATCTGGGTCAGCACTTCGCCCTGGTCGCGCAGCAAATGCACCAGCAACTCCAGCGGCGAGCGAAAACGTTCACCGGCCTTCACCGACGAGCGCAACTTATCCACCGAGTGCAGCGGTTGCAGGCGCGCACTGATCAGCAGGCGACTGCGCGCACACACCCACAAGGTGGATATATCCGAGGAGACCATGCTGCTGAAGTTGAACACCACATCGTTGACCACCGCCAGCAGGGCCGAATCGACATGCTCGATGCGCGTGGAGCGCGAACCTTCGTGCAGCGCTTCGAAGAACTCCTCGGGCAGTTCCAGGTGCGCTTGCATCCAGCGTTCACAGGCGGCATGGGCCAGGTTCAGGTGCAGCCAGAGAAATTCCTGCGGGTCACCGGGTTGTTGCAGGCATTGCAGGGCGGTAGCGGAATCAATCTGCTGGCCTTTTTCGCCGGGCAGAAAGCGGAAACCGTAAAGCAGGCCAAACAGGTCGGGATCCTGGTGGGCGTGATCAATGCTGTGGTTCATGGGGGCTCGCACAGAAAAAGCCTGTAGGACATTTCACAGGTCGCGTGGCCCATCATTGCAGGCAAATCTGACGTTTTTATGACGGCTTGTCCAGGCGCGGGCGGCGCGCCTGGGTGCTGGCTCACGCCACTGGCAGGCGGAAGGTGAACACCGTGCCCTGCAGTTCACTGCTGCAAACGCTCAGTTCGCCGCCATGGGCGTCAGCAATCTGTTTGACGATATACAGTCCCAGGCCAAGGCCGGCCTGCGGGCCTTCGGTGGCGGGGCGTGCGTAGGGTTCAAACAGCCTCAGCAGCGCCTGTCGGTTGATCTGCCCGGCGTTTTTCACCACCAGTTCGAAGTGCGCCTGTTCAACTGTCGCACTCACTTCGATGGGCCCGTCAGGATCACCGTGGCTGACAGCATTGGCCACCAGATTGGACAGCAATTGTGCCAATCGGTCACGGTCACCCCTGATGCCTTCGACCCTGCCAATCTGCGCACGGATGTCACGCTCGGGATGCACACTCTGCAATTCCGCCACCACCTGCTGCAGGGCGGTTTGCAAGTCTTCGCAGTTGCCCAGCTGCAATGGAATACCTCCGCCCAGCCGCCCGCGCGCAAAATCCAGAACATCTTCTACCAACTGCGCCGCACGGCGCCCGCTGGCCAGGATATGGCGCACGATGTTGTCCGTGGCAGGGTGGGGGTGCTTGCGCAGCAGGCGTTCGGCGCCAACGTTGATGGCGAACAGCGGGTTGCGCAGATCGTGACCCAGCACCGCGATGAATTGTTCGCGCAGCTGCGCCGTGTTGCGTTCTTCGCGCAGGGTGTCTTCGGTGCTCTGCTGGTTTTCCTCGGCTTCGATTTGCAGCGATAAGACCCGTGCGAACGATTCCATGGTGGACTGGATGGTGCTGCTGCGCAGCGGCGCGGGGTTCGGATCGAGGGCGCAGATGGTGCCGAAAAAACTGCCGTTGGTACGGAACACGGGGACTGAGATGTAGCTTTCGAACCTGTACATCAGTGGGGTGTGATGTGTGCGGTACAGCGGGTCCTCACTGGCATTATCGATCACCACGGACACATGGGAGCCGCGGATTTCATGGCAAATGGTGGTGGTCAGGTCCAGTTCGCCCCCCACGTCCAGGCCGAACGCCAGTTGGTCGAGCACGGCGCAGGCGGTCCAGGTGTTGTCGGTCACTCGGGCGACGGCGACAAAGCGCAGGCCGGTCATGTCACTGATGACGCGAAGCATCGCGGGCACGGCACTGATTCGGCCGATGGTGGCGATGTCGGCGGTTTTCTGCCCCATGGACGTTCTCATATTGGCGATGACGGCAGCGTAGTGCTCGGTCGATGTCGGTGAGTTTAACGACCTTGCAGGGTGTAGGGTGAATTTGATCTTTGGCAGGGCAAAAAAAAGCGCCACCCGAAGGTGGCGCGTTTTTTTGGATTGAACTCAGGTATCGAGTTTGTCTTCCAGCACAGCGCCGGTCTTGGCGTCGAGCTTCACTTCGTAGTTCTTGCCGGCGGTGTCGGTCAGGTCAACTTCATAGACCAGTACGCCGCTGTTGTTGTGGTCCAACTCGGTGTCGTTGATCGTTGCGCCAGCGTGTTTGGCCACGGCCGCAGCGTTGAGTTTTTTGAATGGCATCACGGCACCGGACTTGAGCAGGCCTTCAATCTGGTCCGGACGAATATCCGCCTGGGCCAGGCCCGCAGTCAGTGTCAGGGCAGTGGCGGCGAACAAAGCGGTCAGGGTTTTCATGGTGTGTGTCCTTCTGGTTGAGCTGTTTAAGTGGCGCCAGATTAACCGGCGCAACTTAACTCATCCTTAATGGCTCACTGACACCAACGCCTCAGTATTTATGATCGCTCAACAGGTCCTGCACGCTGGACGACGGCCAGCGCTTGTAGAACTTCAACAGTTCGGCGGCACGGTTGGTGAAGATGCCATCGACGCCGGCCTTCATCACCTTGTCGAAGTCGACCGGCTCGTCGACGGTGTACACGTGCACCAACAGGCCCTTGTCGTGGGTCAGCTTGTTCATCTCAGGCTTGACCAGGTCGGTGTAGCTCTGGTCGCCATGGTCGGTCAGCTCTGCCGAAGGGCCGGTGCCGATGGCGCCGAGGCTTTTGGCCTGGTCGACCCATTTTTCGAATTCGGCCGCGTCTTTCGGTTCCTGCTTGGCGTAATAGGCGGCTTTGGTCGCCTCGCCGGATTCGGCGAACGTCACCTTGGACTTGGGCTCAATGCTGCCTTCACCGACCCACAACAGCAGGATCTTCGGCGTGTTGGGCATTTCTTTCTGCAGTTCTTTCAGGCTGGCCACCTCAAAGGTTTGCAGCACCACACGGCCCTTGCCCTGGCCGACGCCGGTGTTGCTCTTGCCCAGCTTGGAGCCGGCGGAGCTCAACCAGCCCTTGTCGAGCAACTTGTTTTTCAGGTCGGCTTCGATGCCTGGGAATTGCTTGGGCTCCTTGGTCTCGATGTACAGGCCCGGCTTATGTTGCGGATTGCCTTCGGCGATCTTGATGATGTCATCCAAGCTCTGGATTTTCAGGCCGACGAAACCCGGGCGTGCACGGTCCGGGTAGGCGGCGTTGAACCAGCTGCCGGCGTCGAGGCTTTGCAGTTCTTTCCAGGTGAATTCGTTGGCCGGCGCGTCTTTGCGCTCGGGGAACTTGGTCGCCACGTCGGTGGTGCGCTGCAGGTTGTTGTCGTGCAGGGCGAACAATACGCCGTCCTTGCTGCGCTGCAGGTCCAGTTCCAGGTAGTCGGCGCCCAGGTCACGCGCGACCTTGTAAGCGGCGGCGGTGGACTCGGGGGCGTCATAGGACGCGCCACGGTGGGCGATCACCGCAGGGTAGGGGATGCCTTCGTTTGTCGCCAATTCAGCCGGGCTGATCGGGTCGGCAGCCTGTGCGGGAGCAAGGCCGAGCATCAGCGCCAGCAGCACGGCACTCCCTATCGTGGTGCGCACCAGGCCGTTGGTTAACGTGACAGGCATATGGGAAGTCCTTTCGTGGAGGTAACTTTGAGAAGGCGTCCTTTTTAACAATTGATTGCGAAAGGCGCTATCACCAAACCGACATTAACCTGCGCGCGGGACAATTTTTAGGGTTTTTCTGTGATGTATTGCAGTACTCTTGGCCACAGCTGCCCCGTCAGAGGGCGGTATTTTTTGCCACGCGTGTAAACCATCTTTCCAGTCCCTGTGGGACTTTTCAGTGAGGTTTACCATGCGCATCACTTCCGAGCTTATCTGCCAGGCCGCCGACCAACTCCACGGTTTTGTTGGCCTGAATCGCAAGACTGGCCAGTACATCGTGCGTTTCAGCGAAGATGCCTTCGGCATGGACGTGGCCGATGACGGCATCATTCCCACCGCCGAGTTCGTCTGGGTCCCGGCTGCCGACCACAGCATGATCCTGTCGCGCGCGCGCATTCAGTTACTGCTGGAGCAGAATATCGACGACCGGCTCAACATCAGCGAACCGTTGCGGGTGTATATGCGCCGGGTCGAGATTCCGCAGATCAGTGCGTTGCGTAGCCTGGTCAGCTAGACCTGCACCTGTGTGCAGGTCAACCTGGGGGCGCGGGCCTGGGGCTCACGTCGGGAATGCGTAGTCGCGTTCTACTTTGCATACGCGAGTTTGAAACGCGGTGTACCAGAGGGAACGCCCTTGCTCCCGCACCTGTCGATGCTCGGCCTGCTGTTTCCAGGCCAGGATCGCCGCTTCGCTGCTCCAGTAGGACACGGTGATCCCCAGACCCTCTTCCCGCGCCGACTCCACGCCGAGAAATCCCGGCTGTTCACGCGCCAGTTCCAGCATGCGCGTGGCGGCCTGACCGTAGCCCTGGTCGCCCTCGGTGCGCAGTGAGCTGAAAATCACCGCGTAGTAAGGTGGCGTCGGTGTCTTGGCGATCATGCCGAAGCCTCCCGGCACGCCTTGAGCAGGGCTATCGCCAGCGGCGGCGTGGTGCCTTTGAGGGCGGCGCGTTCGGGTTGGAACAGGGTGGCGACGAAAAATGGATGGCCCAGCAGCTCTATCGCGCGAAGCTCGCCAGTCGCGTCATGGCCGCCGGGGATCAACGCCCCGTCGAGCAGTGCGTGAGCGAACTGCGGATTGATACCGTAGCTGCAACGATAACCTTCGTGGATATCCAGGCTGCCGTAGGCTTGGGCGATACGCGTATTGGGTAGCAGGCGCACGGTGTCGCTGGCTTCCACCAGCGCACAGCTCAATGGCGTAATGACCGCGCGTTCGGCGTCCGGTACCAACTCGCCGTGTTCGGCATCCGCCCATCCCAGCACGTTGCGGGCATATTCGAGTACCACGTGCTGAAAACCACCGCAGGTGCCGAGGAAAGGTCGCCGCTGTTCGCGGGCAAAGCGGATGGCTCGTAGCGCGCCTTCGATGTCGCGATAAGGGCTGGCAGGCACGCACCAGAAGCCGTCGAACCCGTGCAGCGAGGCCGTGGAGGTGAGGGTGTCGGTGCCGAGCCAGTGCAGGTTGATGTCGAGTTCCAGGGCTTGGGCCGCTTTTTGCAGCGCTACCGGGATGGCCTGGTGCGCAATCACGTCGGGGTTGTAATCGCCGATCAGAGCGAGGTGCAGCGGGGTGTCGTTCATCGTATGCATCCCATGGCTTGTGGTGTCCTGGTGGGCACTATAGATTGGCGCTCACGCAATCGATATTGGCGTTTTCCCACATGGTCAATGCAGCCACGCACTATCAGCTCGACTATAACGACCTGTCGCTGGTCCTCGCTCTGGTGCGTGGCGGCACGCTGGCGCGGGCGGCGGGGTTGCTGCGCGTGGATGTGTCCACGGTGTTCCGCGCGGTACGGCGCCTGGAGGCAGCCCTGGGCCAACCGCTGTTTGAAAAAAGCCGCGCCGGCTATCTGCCCACCAGTCTGGCCAACCACTTGGCGCAACAGGCCGAGCGCGCGGAGCTTGCCCTGGAGGCTGCACGCATCGGTGTGGAGCAGGGCGGTGAAGTGATCAGCGGCACGGTGCGCCTGACCTGTTCCGACTCGGTGCTGCAAGGTCTGCTGCTACCCGCCCTGGCCAGCTTCATGGCGGACTATCCGGCGTTGATCCTGGAGCTGAGCACCTCCAACGATTTCGCCAACCTCAGCCGCCGCGATGCGGATATCGCGCTGCGCCTGACCAGGAACCCGCCGGAGCATCTTGTCGGACGTTGCCTGGGCACGGTGACGTATCAGGTGTGCGCCAGTGCCGACTATGCCCGTCGGCATGCAGGCCATGAACTGGCCGATCTGACCTGGATCGCGCCGGATGACTTTTTGCCCGACCACCCCACCGTGGCCTGGCGCCGTGAGCATCTGCCGGGCGTGCGTCCCGGTTATCGCTGCAACAGCATGCAGTCGGTGACGGAATTGGTACGCGCCGGGCTTGGGGTGGCGGCGTTGCCGGATTTCCTGATCGACGATGGCTTGCAACGGCTGGGCCCCGCTTTGGCAGGACATGACACGGCGCTTTGGCTGTTGACGCGCCCTGATTGCCGGGCGTTGCGTTCGGTGGTGACGCTGTTTGATGAGCTGGGGCGACACGTGCGCTGGCTGCGCCGTTAGGTTTTGCGCACAAAGTGCTCATGCATTTCACTGGTCAGCGTTTCGATACGCTCGGTCAGCTGTTTGGTCATTTGCGTCAACCGCGTGTTCTGCTCCAACAGTTCCAGCAGCTGTTGGGTGGTCTGTTCGGCCTGGGCCTGGCGTGCGGTATTGGCGGTGGCCAGGGCTTCGCGGTGCTGCGCGTCGGCGTCGGACTGGGCTTTGTCGCGCGCCGCCTGGCGCGTCTGGGCCAGCAGGATCAGCGGCGCGGCATACGCCGATTGCAGACTGAAGGCCAGGTTGAGCAGGATGAAGGGGTAGACGTCGAAGTGGGTGATGCCGGTCGCGTTCAGCACCACCCACAGCACCACAATGGCGGTTTGCGCGCCAAGGAACGTTGGGGTGCCAAAGAAGCGCGCGAAGGCTTCGGCCTTGAGGGCAAAGGTATCGTTGCCAAAGGTCGGCGCCAGGTGAGCGTGGTGGCGATGGAAGCGCAGGTGGTCGACAGGGATCGGGTCGGGTTTATCTGAGGTCATGGCAGGCTCGAGTCGAGGGCGTAAGGCTTACGCACTATAGACCGAGCCTCCCGGCCAGGCACATGAAGAAGCCGTCAGCGATTGCCCCGCTCGTTGGCGAACGCGCTCACCGCCTGCACCGCCTCGCTGGTGCCTTCACGAATCTGCAGGATCACCGTACCGGCCTGGTTGGCCAGCTCCACGCCCTGGGCCGCACGGTCGCGGGTGGCGTCCATGCTGTCGATGGCCTGGCGGGTTTCGTCCTGGATCATGGCAATCATGCCGGAAATTTCCGTCGTGGAGCCGCTGGTACGCGCCGCCAATTGGCGGACTTCATCGGCGACCACGGCAAAGCCACGGCCTTGCTCGCCCGCACGGGCGGCCTCGATGGCGGCGTTGAGGGCCAGCAGGTTGGTCTGGTCGGCGATCCCGCGAATGGTGTTGACGATGGTGGTGATCTGTTGCGAGCGCTCGCCCAGCTTGGCGATCAGTTGCGAGGAAGCGTCAATATCCACGGCGATTTCGCGCATGCCGGTGGCGGTTTTCTGAATCACGTCGGCGCCTTTTTCGGCCATGTCCTGGGTATTGAGCGACAGGTGATACGCCTGCGCAGCGCTTTGCGCGTCAGCGGCATGCTGTTGCACACGGGCGGTGACGTCCGACGCAAACTTCACCACCTTGCACAGACGCCCGCTGGCGTCGTACACCGGGTTGTAGTTGGCTTCGAGCCACAGCGTGTTGCCGTGTTTGTCCACGCGCTCGAACTGGCCGTTGAACAGTTCACCCTGGTTCAGACGTTTCCAGAATTCGCTGTAGGCAACGCTGTCGGCCAGCTCTGGTGTGCAGAACAGGCGGTGATGCTTGCCCTGGATCTGCGCGAGGCTGTAGCCCATGCGCTGCAGGAAGTTCGCATTGGCGGTGATGATGGTGCCATCGAGGTTGAACTCGATCATCGCCATGGCGCGGTCGATGGCTTGCAGCTTGGCGTTGGCTTCACTTTCGGCCTGCAGGCGTGGGGTGACGTCCATCGCGTATTTCACCACTTTGATCACGCGGCCGGTTTCATCCTTTACCGGGTTGTAACTGGCTTCCAGCCACACCGATTGGCCATTGGCGCCCACTCGCTCAACGGTGCCCGACTCGAATTGGCCGTTGCGTAGATGCGTCCACAGCTGGTTGTACTCTGCGCTACGGGCGAACGCCGGTGTGCAGAACAGGCGGTGGGGTTGGCCCAGGATCTGTTCGGCGCGATAGCCCATGGTCTTGAGGAAATTGTCATTGGCGCGCAGCACCGTGCCCTGCGTGTCGAATTCGATGACCGCCATGGAGCGCTCGATCGCGTCCAGCAGGCTGGCTTGTTGGGCATTGGTGTGTTGCAAGGCGGTGATGGTTTTTTTGTAAGCATTGAATAGCATGGTCGGAAGCTCGAGCAGGCATGCGTATGAGGATTCCATGTAGATGCGCCTGACCCCGTAGGGCATCTGGGCCTCACGGTTGACTTGCTCATTGCCAGCTTCCTTGTGCTGACAGAGGGGTGGAACAACGGGTTCAGAGTGATCGGCCGGCCGAGAAGTTCGCCGCTTTGGGGGCGTATTTCATGACCATGCGACCAATGGCGGCATTATGCTATCGCGGCAGGCTGGCGGAATAAAATTCAGACGAAGCGTTGTAAGACGACTCAGGCCGGACGGCGCACCGTCAGCGGTGAGCATTGACCTCATAACCTGCCAGGAACAGATCGATTGCCGATTCGATCACATGGGCCTGGGACGCTGCATCGAGGGTAGGTTGGCCAAGGGTAATCTGCGGCCAGAATGCGAAGGCCTTGAGCAGGCTTTGTACCTGGTGGGCGGCGAACGCCGGGTCGTCGCCACTCAGCCGGCCGTCTTCCTGGGCGGCGCGTATCCACAGGGTAAAGCCTTCTTCACGGGCGCTCAGGCGGTTGACCATGTCCTGGGCACGTGCCGGCGAATGAATGGTGGCCGCAATGGCCACGCGCGCCAGGTCGAGGAAGTTGGTATCCGACATCATCTTCATTTTCGCTTCCAGCAACTGGCGCAATTGATCGCGCAAGGGTTGGTCGCGGCTGTAGGCCACATCCAGTTGCGCGGCGCTGCTGGCCCACAATTTGTGCATGATTTCGGCAAACAGCTCTTCTTTACTGGGGAAGTGGTTGTACACCGTACGCTTGGAAACCCCGGCAGTGGCGGCGATCTTGTCCATGCTGGTGACCTCGAAGCCATTCGCGCGAAATTCGGCAATGGCCGCCGTTACGATGGCTTCGCGTTTACGGTCGGTGAGGCGTGGGGAGGCATTCATGGAGGGCGTTCGGCTCGAAGATGAAGTTACACTCGGTAGTTTACTTGTTCAGGATTTTGTTGCAATGTAGAAACTACACTGTGCAGTGTAATTCATCAGCAGACGTAGGAGTCACTGTGTAATGGGCACCCTTTCAACCCGTCTCGATCCCGCACCCACTGCGCGCAAGCCTGCCGAGCGGGAGCAGGGGCATTTTCATAACGATGCGCCGGTGCCGCACGGTGGCTTTGGCAAGACCTTGCGTATCTTTTGGAACATGTTGTTCAACAAACCGCGTACTACACGGCCTGTGGGCAACATCCCGGTACAGCGCCTGACCCGCGAGCACCTTGTGGCAGCCCCCGATCACAGTGTGTTCCGCCTGGGCCATTCCACCGTGTTGCTGAAAATGCGCGGTAAGTTCTGGATCACCGACCCGGTATTCGCCGAGCGCGCCTCGCCGTTCAGTTGGGCCGGCCCCAAGCGTTTCCACCAACCGCCTATCAGCCTTGAAGAGTTGCCGCCGTTGGAGGCGGTGATCCTGTCCCACAATCACTACGACCACCTTGACCGCGCGGCGGTCGTGCAACTGGCCGACAAGACGCGCTACTTCCTGGCGCCTTTGGGCGTGGGAGACACGCTGGTCAAATGGGGTGTGGATGCCGACAAAGTGCGGCAACTGGACTGGTGGCAGGGCACCGAGGTCGATGGCATTCGTTTTGTTGCCACGCCGGCGCAGCATTTTTCCGGGCGTGGCCTGTTTGATGGCAACCAGACCCTGTGGTGTTCCTGGGTGATGATCGATGACGCGCGGCGGATTTTTTTCAGCGGCGACACGGGTTATTTCGACGGTTTCAAGCGGATCGGCGAGCAATACGGACCGTTTGACCTGACCCTCATGGAGACCGGGGCCTACAACGTCGACTGGCCTCACGTGCATATGCAGCCGGAGCAGACATTGCAGGCGCATATCGACCTCAAGGGCCGTTGGCTGCTACCGATTCACAACGGTACGTTCGACCTGGCGTTCCACGCCTGGCACGAGCCGTTCGACCGCATCATGGCGCTGGCCTGGGAACGCAATGTGTCGATCACTACCCCGGCCATGGGCCAGGCGTTCAGGCTCAACCAGCCCGAGCGAGGGCATGCGTGGTGGCTGGAAGTAGAGAGTCATGATGCAAAAGAACACGCTGCGGGCTAATTGAAGAGCGTGTGGAAAAAGGTATTTTCAGGGTGTTTCAACGCTGCGACAAACGTCGGAAGGGAGTGCGATGATCCCTCGGAAATTTAATTTCGGGGAGACGTTGTCATGAGCGACGACTGCAAGAAACTATGGCGATTGGGCATACCCTGCTTCTCGGCGGCGTCGCACGCCGTTGAGCAGGGGAGCGTTGATCCTGGCTCTGCCAGCACCACGGCGGCGCATACCGATAACACCAACCCCGGTGCTATCGTCTTCGGTACCGCACGCGCTGAGGGCGCGGTGCTCATACCCGGCTACAATGCGTTGGCGCCCATGATCAAACCCCCGCGCGACCCGGCTTTATCACTGATCGCCATCAGTGGTGTCGACCCCACTGAGCCTGTGATGGTTGAAGTCCCCCTGGTGCAAAACAACAGTGCTTCGCGTGCATCCCTGGTACTGGAGGGGTGGCGTATCGGTTATGCCAGCCGCTATGTACGCGGTGGTCATATCGAACCTGCCGACCACAGTGCGACCCTGCAGCGAGCGTTCGTCATCCTGCGCCAAGCGGGCGTGCAGTTGGTGGCAGTGGACGCGCAGTGTACGAGCGACCCGCTTGAATCCGGCACGGCCATTGATGAGCTTGCGACCCGCCATCGTCTGGATGCCTTGATATCAGACGAGCAAAGCCAGGCGTTTCATGCCGCCTGCAGAAGCGGCTACCCCAGTGGTTGCCAGGCACTGGAAGACGGGGCCAGGCTCTGGTTTTATGGGGCTCGCTGGGCAAGTGAGCGGGTGAGGGTTGTGCTGCGAACTTATGCTCAGCTCATATCACCCCGCGCACCTACAGCGGTTATGGAATGATCATACCGGGCGGTAGGATTAGCCTGTACAGCGCTGCCGGAATGACCTCTTAGACTGCTGTCGGGTTATCGCAAGATAACCCTCATTCAGTCACTTACAGGGGTATTTCATGATCGGACCCGTTTCGGCAGGTGGGTGGGCGTCAGGCCTGTTGCAAGAACTTTCAAATCCGCCGCAGGGCTTCAAAGGCGCCTGTCAAATGGCAGGGGAGATGGCCAGCCAGGGCGGGGTCACCTCAGAGTCGCTGGTGAAGGACTCATTCAGACAAATCGCTAATATTGACCGTGGCCTGCAGGGCGGTAACGCGTTTGTAGAAACCAACCCGGATGCCCTCAACGACGCCAGGGCTCGCGATCTGGAACGTAAAAGAGGCCATGTGCGCGGGTATTTGCACGGCGTTCCCATTGCCCTCAAGGACGTGTTCGAAACCAGGGACCGTATGCAAACAAGCGGTGGTTCCAGGGCTTTGGTGGGAAAGGCGGCGACTAAAAATGCCAAGGTTGTGGACAACTTGCTGGGGGCGGGGGTGGTGGTTGTCGGTAAAACCAACATGAGCGAACTGGCCAACTTCCGCTCTGAAATGCCCGTGGATGGCTGGAGTTCGCGAGGCGGCCAAACGCTGAACCCACATCGCCTGGGCGGGGTGGTAGCAGGGTCGAGTTCAGGCTCCGCCGTGGCAGTTGCCCAGGGGCATGTCCCGCTGGCGTTGGGGGTGGAAACCAGCGGATCGGTCATTACGCCAGCGGCTTATAACGGCGTGTTTGGCTTGAAAACCTCCGTAGGCTTGCTGAGCAATGAAGGTGTCATGACCAGTTCACGCATGGATACGATTGGCACATTCACCCGCAATGTCTGCGACGCGGCAGAAGCGCTCAACGCCATGGCCGAGACCCGTGTGTACACCGAAGGCCTGCGCTCCGATGCGTTGAAGGGCAAGCGCATCGGCTACACGCCGGTGCCTGAATTGTCCGAAGAGGATGCAAAGGACCCCGCGAAGCGCGCCGACAGCAAGCATTACGCAGAGGCGCTTGAGGTGCTGCGGTCTCAAGGTGCGATCCTGGTGCCCGTCGGCACCCTCGAGGAGGGCGTCGAAGAGCAAACCTACAGCGATTACAACGAAGCGTTGTTTTCAGACGTCAAGCATCACTTGGAAGAGTATCTCGCCGGACGCGAAGGCTTGCCGGTCAAATCGATTAGCGATCTGATTGCATTCAATCAGCGTACCCAGCAACCGGGTGAGCCTGATCACAAGCTGCTTGAGATTATCAATGGCCTGGAAACGACTCAGGACCAGCGCGATGAGCTGTGGGAGAGCGTCCTCCCTCTTTTTCAGAAAACCATCGATGATCCGATGAAAGAGCACAAGCTCGACGCCATGGTGTCGAATTTCCTCTCGAACAATTATTTTTTCACCGCAGCGGCAGGCTACCCCGGAATGTCCGTTCCGTCCGGCATGGATGACGAAGGTATGCCAACTGCACTTTACCTTTACGGGGCGGCCAACAGCGAGGCGACATTACTGTCGGCTGCCTACGTTTATGAGCAAGCCACACAGGCGATCAAAGAACCGGCATTCCTTCCCGGCACTCCGTTTACGCCGGCACCCGTAGCGGCAGATAGCGCCGCTGAGGTATCTGCAGGCAACGTCTGAATGTGATCCAACCTCTGCCCGACGGCATACGGCAGAGGTTGTTCCTGTGCGGCCAATCGACAAATAATGCACAGGGCTGCGCCACTGCTGGCCCAACGTCGGCGTGGCTTGAACTCAATGTCATGGAGAGAAAACCATGGCCTGTAGAATTCACATCCTTGGCGCTGCGGGCGCCGGTACGTCCACCCTGGGCAAGGCGTTGGCCGACTGCCTGGATGTGGCCTTTTTCGACTCGGACTTCTATTACTGGCAGCAAACCCCGGAGCCGTTCTCTGCTGCCCGACCCAAAGGTGAGCGCATCCGCCTGCTGCAGGAACACACCGCACGCCATGAAGGTTGGGTGTTGTCCGGCTCGCTATGCGGATGGGGGGATACCATGATCCCGCTGTTCACCCACGTGGTCTTTCTGCGCCTGGACCCCGACGTCCGCCTGCATCGCCTGCGCGTGCGAGAACAGCAGCGCTACGGCGACCAGATACTCGAAGGCGGCAGCCGCCATGCAAACAGCGCCGCATTTCTTGACTGGGCCGCGCGTTACGACGACGGCAACCACAGCCTGCGCAGTTTGCGTCGGCATGAAAGCTGGTTGAAACCACTGAGTTGCCCGGTGATCCGGCTGGACTCTACGCGCCATTCGGTTGAGGCGTTGTTGACTCAATTGATGCAGTGGGTGAGCCCAGCAACCGGGAGATAATGCCAGGTGTGGCAGGCTCAGCCGATACGACGTCGAACCGGCGTTTGCTCATTCCCCATCCGGGTGCAAACCCCGGGAAAAACACCAGCCCTTGGGCCTCCAG
This sequence comes from Pseudomonas sp. 34 E 7, assembly GCF_900005715.1. Taxonomy (NCBI): domain Bacteria; kingdom Pseudomonadati; phylum Pseudomonadota; class Gammaproteobacteria; order Pseudomonadales; family Pseudomonadaceae; genus Pseudomonas; species Pseudomonas sp. 34 E 7. The sequence continues at coordinate 61,997 of NZ_CVTX01000129.1, read as the reverse complement.
ACAAAACGCCAGGGCCAGTCGAGTTTCATCATCCACGTCGCCGTGGCTCTCCAGTTGTTGAACGGCCTGCACCGCCACGTCAGCCTGGCGGGCCAGTTCTTCGCGGCTCCAGCCCAACATGACACGGGCCTGGGCGCTGTGTTTGGCGGTGAATTGATGAAGGACGATCTGCTGTTCTACGAAAGAGCTCATTGCCAGAGAGGACATGGGGATTTCTCCAGGTTCGACAGGGGAGGCACAACTATACTGTGTTTTTATACAGTTGTTCCTACCGCTCATCAACTCAGGGCTATGGCTGGCATTCCAGCTTGCGCCTACTCCACGCCGGGCGCCTCGCGAATGATCAGGTGATCCAGGTTTTCAATATTGGCACTGAATACCCCGAACGTCTGCTCGGGGTTCTTCTTGCTCGGCACGTGCTTGAGCTGCGGCGTGACGCCATAGAAAAAGCAATACAGCGCTTGTTCGCTGGCAGCTGCCGCCTTGATCTGCTCCAGAAATGCCGTGCGCTTGCGATAGTGCTCGATGAGCTTTTTGCTCAAGTAGACGTTGACGGCGTAGGGCTTTTTGTCGAGCCATACCTTCTTTTCGAAGTCGATGCGAAAGCTGCTGGTGTAGTCCTTGATGGCCTTGATCCTGCCCCAGTAGATCAGGCCCTTGTTGTCCTGCAGGTATTCGATTTTTTTGAAGAACGTCCAGTACGTCGCCGTGTGCTCGCCGATTTTCAACGGCATTGATTTGAGCTTGTCCTTGTCATCGATATTTGACACGTAGCACTCCACCGGGTGGGCGAATACGCTGGTTTTGTCCGGGGTGGTGTCGTTGTGGCCGTGGGATGTGGCGACGCGATTTGAAGGGGGCTTCGTTGATTCTTGCAGGGCGACGTTCTCGGTGCCTGTCAGGTGGCTCTTACGTTCGTATTGGCGCCGTGTCAGCACAAACTCCGACGGGAAGTTTTCCTCGCGATCGTCATCGCTTTCTCCGGCCGCGTTCCGGTGCACGCTGGCGTAGCGGCAACCTTCGATATGCCGGGTGCCGGTCTTGTTCTTGAAGTGCGGCGTGCGCTTGTAGTTGAGGTTCTTTGCGTTGAACGTACTCAGGGTATTGACGGTATCGAACGCCGCGCGGCAGACATCGTTGGGGCACAGAAAGTGGTCTGTGTCGGAATCGAAATCGGCGGTTTCGTCGAAATTCAGGTCTCGTACGTCATAGATCGACAGCTTGTCATCGAGACTCAGGCTGTAGGCCGTATCGAATTTCATGGGGCTCGGGTCCGTGAGAGGTTTGGCTATTAATAGCGAGAACCTGTGCAAATATCAGCAAGAACTTGCAACCCGTCGCCCACTCAGGAAACACAGGGTTCCGCCGGCGGCGGTCAATGCCGCCAGGGCATAAAACATGCTGGCCGGCGTCGCATTGATCAGCAGGTACCCACACATCACCGGGCTCATCGCTCCGCCAAACGCCGCCAGGTTCTGCGCGCCGTAGTAGCTGCCCCGCAGTGCATCGGGGGCGATGGTGTCGATAAACAGAAATTCTGCGGGGTAGATAATCATCTCGCCCAAGGTGAATACGAACATCGCCAGGCACCAACTGACCAGGCTGTCGGCCAGGCTGAACCCCATCAACCCGAGAATAAACAGCAAGGTGCCCAGCGCAATCCAGTGGCGTAACTGCTCGCGTTTGAGAAAACGGCCAATCTGGTACTGCAGCAAAATCACCGTGATGGCGTTGCAGGCCAGCACGGCGGACAGAATCTTCAAGGCGGCTGCGGGCTTGTAGGCAACCAGTAGAAACTGCGACAGATACAGGGTGTAGCGCCCGTGGACAATGGTGCTCAACAAACTGCCGCTGGTGAAGAGGATCAGCGTGCGGTCGCTGCGCAAGGTCTGCAGGGTGCGCAGAAAGCTTTGCGGTTTATGACGGGTATCCCGTGCGGTCGGGGCAATGCCGACCATCAGGAACAGGCTGCCAAAAGCAATCGCGCTGGCGATCAGGAACGGCGCCCAGGGCAGTTGGCCGGCGATCACCACGCCGACCATGGGGCCGGTGGCATAGCCGACGTTGGTCAGGGTGTAGCGCAGGGAAAACACTTTGGCGCGCTCACCCACCGCGAGGTTTTCGCTGATGATCGCCTTGGAACCGATCAGGAACAGCGCCGACGCGGCTTCAGTGATCACCAGGGTCAGGGTGGTGAGGTAGAGGTTGCTGGCAAACGTCAGCAACAGAAAACCGATGGAGCTGGAGAGCATGGCCAGGATCATCAGCTTGCGCTTTTCCAGGCGGTCGATGACGTAGCCGCCGTACAGACCGAGCAACGTGGCGATAAACACGGCAATGCCCATCAGCAGGCCGATGTCCTGCTGGTTGAGGCCCAGGCGGGTACTCAGCCAGAGGGCCAGCAGTGGGCTGGTCATGGAACGGCTGACCACGATGGTCACCGAGCAGATCAACAGGCGGCGAATTACCAGGGAGTAGGTGGCCACGGTGGGGGAGAGCATCCTTGTTGTTGCTTAAGATCACACAGATCCAATGTGGGAGGGGGCTTGCCCTCCCACATTTTCAGACCTTGTATCTACTGGCCCGCATTGATGCTGATCTTCTCGACCGCACCTTGCTCCAGATCCCACTTCTTCAAAATCTTGCCGTAGGTCCCGTCATCGATCATGCCCTGCAATGCTTCACTGATCGCGGCGACCAACTCAGTATTGCTCTTCTCGATCCCAAGCCCGGTGAACTGCTTGGAAATCGCCAGCCCCACCGGCTTGTACTTGCCCTTGTCCAGCGACATCAGATAAGGAATCGTCTCGCTGCCCTGCATCGCCGCATCCAGGCGGTTCTGCTGCAACTGCGCGCGCGCATCGGCCGAGCCTTCGGTGCCGATCACCACGATCGCCGGCTTACCCGCCGCTTCGCAGTTTTCCTTGCTCCACGCGGCAATTTCCGACGGCCAGGTGGTACGGCGGCTGGTGCCGACTTTTTTACCGCACAGGTCAGTCAATTCCTTGATCTCTTCACGCTTGGCCAGGGTGTACAACTGCGGGCCACTGGTGAAGTAGTCGATAAAGGTCACCGATTTCTGACGCTCGGCGGTGTCGCTCATGCCCGACAGCACGATGTCGACGCGCTTGGTGGTCAGGCCGCTGAGCATCTGCTCGAAGCCGGTTTCCTGCCACTTGATCTTCACGCCCAGGCGTTCGGCCAGGGCGTTGCCCAGGTCGAAGTCAAAGCCGGTGAGCTTATTGGTGGCCGGGTCCTTGAAATCCATCGGCGGGTAGTTCGGCACGATGGCCGCGCTGATCTCACCCTTGTCCTTGATGGCTGCGGGCAAGGCCGCGAACACCGCGCTGGAAGCCATCAGGCCGGCGAGCAACGAAGGAATAAACATCTTTTTCATGGGGGCGTTCTCGTTAGTTTTTTAGTTAAGTGCGAACGGCAGAAATAAAGCTTTGGGTACGCGGGTTTTGTGGGCTTATTAGAATGTCTTCGGGGCTGCCGGCTTCCACAATCTGGCCGGCATCCATAAACACCATGCGGTTGGACACTTCGCGGGCAAAGCCCAACTCATGGGTGACCACGATCATGGTCATGCCGGTGGTGGCCAAATCGCGCATCACCGACAGCACTTCGCCTACCAGCTCCGGGTCGAGGGCTGACGTGGGTTCGTCAAACAGCATCAGCTTGGGGCGCATCGCCAACGCGCGGGCGATCGCCACACGCTGCTGCTGGCCGCCGGACAACTCCACCGGGTAGGCATTGCGCTTGTCCGCCAGGCCCACGCGGGCCAGCAACTCCAGCGCATCCTCGGTGGCCTCCTTGGGCGAGCGCTTGAGCACCTGGCACGGGCCTTCGATGATGTTTTGCAGCACGGTCATGTGCGGGAACAAATTGAAACGCTGGAACACCATGCCGGTGGCCAGGCGCTGCCGGGCGATCTGCACTTCGTTCATCTCGTGCAGCTTGTTGCCGACCACCCGGTAACCGACCAGTTCGCCGTCGACCCACAGGCCGCCCTTGTCGATTTTTTCCAACTGGTTGACGCAACGCAGCAGGGTGCTTTTACCCGAGCCGGACGGGCCGATGATGCACATCACTTCGCCTTGCTCGACCTCGATATTGATGTCGCGCAGCGCGTGATACTGGTCGTAATACTTGTTCAGGTTGACGGCCTTGACGATGCTTCTCATGGGGGCAAATCTCCTCAACCCAGACTTACGAACGCTTGCCGGCGCCGCGGGCAAAACGACGCTCGAGGCGGCTTTGACCAAATGAAAGAACCGTCACCACCGCCAGGTACCAGATGCCGGCCACCATCAGCAGCTCCATGACCCGCGCGTTGGCGTAGTAGATGTTTTGCGCGTTGTGCAGCAGCTCCGAATACTGGATCACGCTGGCCAGGCTGGTCATTTTCACCATGCTGATGAACTCGTTGCCTACCGGCGGAATGATCACGCGCATGGCCTGCGGCAGAATGATCCTGCGCAGCGCCTGCAGGCTCGGCATGCCGATCGACTTGGCCGCTTCGTACTGGCCGGTGTCCACCGACAACAGCCCGGCGCGCACCACCTCGGCGGTGTAGGCGCCCTGGTTGATGCTGAGGCCGAGCAGGGCGGCCACGAACGGCGTCATCAGGTCGACGGTGTCGAGGCTGAACAGGCCGGGAATGGCAATCACCGGGAAGATCAGCGCCAGGTTGAACCACAACAGCAGTTGCAGAATCAACGGCGTACCGCGGAACAACCAGGTGTAAGTGATCGCCACGTAGCGCAGGATCGGGTTGGCCGACATGCGCATGATCGCCGTGATTACCCCGATGATCACGCCCAGCGCCATCGCCAGGATCGACATGATGATGGTATTGGCCAGGCCCCAAAGAATGGCTTCAGACGTCAGGAACTGCCCGATGTAGGACCATTCGATCTGACCATTGGCAAACGCGCGCAACAGCGCCGCCAATGCAATCACGATCAACGTGGCAAAAAACATTCGTCCATAATAACGCCGCGGTACGTGCTCGTACTGGGTGATATCGAACTGATTCTCGGACAACTTGCGCTCTATCTCCAAGCGCTCGGCCGGGGTTTGGTTCATGGTGATTCTCCAAAAATTTTGCTTGATGCTGATCGTTCCCACGCTCTGCGTGGGAATGCCGCCCCGGACGCTCCGCGTCCCGCGCATAATGTGGCGACGCGGAGCGTCACGGGATGCATTCCCACGCAGAGCGTGGGAACGATCGTCAAATCCTGAATCCCTGATAACTCCCAGCCCATACCTGCTGCTCAGCCAACGCCACCTTCAACCGCCCAATCTGCTCCTTCACCCGCTCCGGTGCCGTCCCGCCCCACCCGCTGCGCGCCGCAATCGCCGCCTCCAGGGTCAAGCAATCGCGCACCTCAGGTGTGAGTCGCGAATCCACCTGCGCCAGCATCGCCGGTGAGGCTTCCCACAACTCAATCTCATGCTTCTCACAGGCCTGCACCAACGCGCCGGTAATCTCATGCGCTTCTTTAAACGGCACGCCCCGGGTGGCCAGCCAATCCGCCACCTCGGTGGCCAGGGTAAAACCCATCGGCGCCTGCCGCCGCAGTTCGTCGACCTGCACCTTCATGGTCGCGACCATCCCGGCCATCGCCGGCAACACCAACAGCAAGGTGTCCACGCTGTCCAACACGCTGTGCTTGTCTTCGCTCAAATCACGGTTGTACGACAGCGGCAACGACTTGAGCGTCGACATCAACCCGGTCAGGTTGCCAATCAAACGCCCGGCCTTGCCCCGCGCCAGTTCGGCAATGTCCGGGTTCTTTTTCTGCGGCATGATCGAGCTACCGGTAGCGTAGGCATCATCCAATACCACCCAGCGAAACTGGCGCGACGACCACAGGCAAAACTCCTCCGACAGCCGCGAAATATTCACCCCGAGCATGCCCGCCACAAACAGAAACTCCGCGACATGGTCGCGGCTGGCGACAGCGTCGATGGAGTTTTCGCACGGCCCGGTGTAACCCATTTCCTTGGCCGAATACTGCGGCTGGCGTGCAATCGCCGAACCCGCCATCGCCGCCGCGCCGAGGGGCGACAACGCCGTACGCGCATCCCAATCCACCAGGCGCTGCACATCGCGCAGCATCGACTGCGCATGGGCCAGCAAGTGGTGGGCGAACACAATCGGCTGCGCCTGCTGCAGATGGGTGAAGCCGGGGCAGATGCTCTCAATATGCTGCTCGGCCTGCTCGACCAATGCCTGCTGCAACCCCAGCACCTCGGTGGCGATGGTGCGCGCATGGTCACGCAGGAACAGGCGCAGGTCGTTGGCCGTCTGGTCATTGCGCGAACGCCCGGCGCGCAGCTTGCCGCCCAGGGCTCCGAGGCGCTCGGTCAATACGCGTTCGATAAAGGTGTGAACGTCTTCGTCATCCAGGGTTGGATGCAGGCGGCCGGCGGCGAAGTCATCGCCGATACGGTCCAGGGCTTCCAGCGTGCGCAGGGTCTCCGACTCATCCAGCAACCCGGCGCGCTGCAACTCACGGGCATGGGCACGGGAGCCGGCCAGATCGTAGGGAGTGAGGCGAAAATAAGGCTCGGGGCAGCGTGACAACGTGGCCAATGCCGCAGACGGACCGGTCTTGAAACGAGCGCCCCAAAGGCGGTCGGTGGGCTGGGACATGGGTATTCCTCACGCTTGTTTTTAGAAGAGTCGGAGGCAGTAACAAGAAAATTTCAACGCGTTGGAACCGGCGTCTGACGCGCCGTATTCAAGGTTGCCAAGGGCGGATGTTTATGTTCATTATCGCCGCCTGGCTATGTTCAAGGATTGGGTTCAAGCCTGTTGAATATGGCACTCGAGGTCAACGCGCATTATGGAAACCCCACTTTCCACTTCTGGAAACCTGCCCCCCAAACCCGGCACACGACCACCGCTGCAACTGAGCGGGCTGGACTTCAAGTTGCTGCGGGTATTCATGGCCGTGGTCGAGGCCGGCGGTTTCAGTGCCGCGCAGAACGAGCTGAACGTGGGCCTGGCGGCCATCAGCAAACAGATCTCCGACCTCGAGATTCGCATCGGCATGCGCCTGTGCACACGCGGCCGGGAAGGCTTCGGGCTGACCGAAGAAGGCAAGTTGGTGTATCAAGCGTCCATTGAGTTATTTACCTCAGTGGACAGTTTTCGCGACAAGCTTAGTTCAGCGCAAAACGAGCTTATTGGCGACCTTAGTGTGGGCGTTATTGATAACACCGTCTCCGACATTAACTCGCCGCTTATTGCCGCCTTGCGCACCTTGCACAGCGAATCGCCAAAGATCAGATTGCGCCTGCACGCCTCGCAATTGGATGAAGTTGAACGCGGCGTCGTGGAAGGGCGCCTGGTCGCCGGCATCGTCCCGGTGTACCAGCGTCGCGAAGAATTCGACTACTTCCCGCTCTACGAAGAAAAGGCCCACGCCTACTGCGCCGTAGGACATCCGCTGTTCACCGCAACCGACATCCCGCCCGAGGTACTGCGCCAATACGAAGTGGTCAACCACCGCTACGCGATCCACCGCGACAAGCCCAACTTCGTCAACCACGACAGCCAGTCCGCCTCAGCCTCCCAAGTGGAAGCCGTCGCCATCCTGATCCTCACCGGCCGCTTCCTGGGCTTTCTGCCGGAACACTACGCCGCGTCGTTGGTAAGGGAAGGGCGCCTGCGCGCCCTGTGCCCGGAGCGGGTCCACCTGAGTACCGCGTTCAACCTGATCCTGCGCCACAACGCGCCAAGAAGCCCGATGGTCAAAGCCTTCGCCACGGCGCTGGGCGTGGACCTGAAGACGCCGCTCTAAGCCCCGTCAAAGATCAAATGTGGTAGGGGTGGAGCTTCAGCGAGGCTGCGATGGGATCACCGCGTTCTAGCTGGCGAGCGCGCTATGTGTAGCGACATATTTTCTGCATAGGCGGCAAGCCTATTGTCTTCAACATCCCGTAGGAGGGTGTCTATGCATCACACAAATCACTTCAAGGAACCTCTCCGTCAGCCGCTTGTGGGTAATCGAAAAAAGACCAAAATAACGACCTGTTTTAAAAGGAGAGATCTCCATGCAACTTGTTTTGGCTGACGTGGCCGTCAGCGTATCCGAACTCAAAAAGAACCCTTCATCCGTCATGAAAGGAGCCAACGGCTCGGCGGTGGCTGTCCTCAACCATAATCGCGTGATGGGTTATATGGTCCCGGCTAGCGTATACGAGGCGATGGTTGAGCGCCTTGATGAGCTGGAACTGGTGCAATTGGTCAAGGAGAGGCTGGACGCCAAGGAGGCACCGATTCGGGTGTCCCTTGATGAGCTGATTGCTGAGGCAGAGGCGGATATCGCCAATGGGCATTGAGTTTAGTATTGAGTGGGATCCGAAGGCGTTAAAGGAACTCAAGAAGCTGCACGGTACAATTCGTCATCAGTTTTTGCGCAAACTTCAGGAGCGCCAAGATCACCCGCGGGTTCCAGCTGACGCGCTTTATGGAATGAAGGATTGCTACAAAATCAAATTACGTGGTGCCGGCTTTCGGCCGGTCTACCGTGTTGAAGGCGATCGAATAGTCATCCTCGTATTAGCGGTGGGTAAGCGGGAACGTAGCACTGTCTACGATTCGGCCAAGAGCCGATAAGCAACCGACGAGGTCTGTTTCACAGCCCCTCCGTACGCTACGTAACCCGGTGGTAGAGTTCACCCGGCTATTTCAGAAAGTTGAGGGGCCGGAAAGCTTTTCGCTGTTCGTCTAGACGCCGCATCACCGCTGCAACCGAGCCCGCCTTTTCTTCTTCGCATGAAAATGCCGAAAATGCGCATCCTGCGCCGCCGCCAGCAACTCCCGATCCCCACGCGTATCGCCCCAGGCCCTGAGCCGATACTCCCCCAGGTCCCCATACACCGCTTCAAGCCGCAGCACCTTGTTCTCACAGCGGCAATTATTCCCCGTGAGCTTACCGGTCAGCACCCCGTCCACCACCTCAAGCTCAGTCCCGATCAAACGGATCCCCAGCCGATCGGCAAATGGCTGCAACACCAACGCCGGCGACGCCGAACACAGCGTCACTACCGCGCCCGAGCCCAACTCCTGCTCCACCGACAACACCCCCGCCGGACGCATCAACCGCGCCCAATTGCGCTGGCAATACTCCTCGGCCTTCTGCTGCACCCACGCCTTCTCCACCCCGGTCATAAAGGAGCGAATCAACTGCGCCTTCAACTCATCCCGGCTGATCTGCCGCACCAAAAAACGCAGCCCCGGCACGGCCAGCTTCACCATCCGGCCATAAAACGCGCCAGTGCCAAAGGCAAACTTGAGGAAGGGCACGAAACTGTCGTGGTGGGTGAGGGTGCCGTCGAAGTCAAAGACGGAGAGTACTTTGGCGTCGATGGGGCCGGCTTCGAGCATGTCTGGGTTCACGGGTTGGCCTCGGTCCTATCTAGTATTTTTTGAATGTGCATCAGGTGTGACAGCAGGAGTCTACTCCCGTGCCAATCTTCCGATTTTGGCGTAAAGCCCTTCGGTGAAAGCCTCCCGATCGCTCGACCGGTGACAACGCTGATGGCAATTGGGGCACAAGGCTACAGCATTGGTGATGCGATCCGAACCCTTCTGGGCGAGGTGCTTGACGTGATGTACTTCAAGAAATGGCAGACCGTCGACCTCGAACGGCGCGTTTGAACCGCAGCCTTCGCAGATGCCGTTGGCTTCTTTCAACACCCAAGCGCGTACTTTCGGGTCGCGAACGAAGGCTGTGCTGAACGTGGATACCTTCTGCGGTTGGGCAATGCCGTCCGGGAGTTTTGAGAAGGTTTGCTGCTGCAGTTTGGACGCGCGGCGGATAAGCGTTTGCTCATCGGCGGTTTGGGCAGCGTCTTCGGATTCGAACACGCCCTGTGCAGTGAGGGCGTGGCGGATGCGTTGCTCTACGCCGGAGCCCACGTTCTTGGCGGGTTTATAGCCCTCAATACGATCCCAACCCATACGGACCAGCACGGTGGAAATGTTTTGCATACGGAATTCGATGGAGCCCTTCGCACGGCCTGCCACCGGGCCTTCGCGTAGAAGCCGGTTCTCGAGGGCTTTGTTGAAAAGTTGGCCGCTCTTTTCCCAGGCCAACATCTTTAGATACGCCTCGACCGCCGCTGCCAGCTCCGCGTCGCTCCAATCCGTTTTGTCTTTCGTAATGTCCATGCAGCCGCCGAGGGTGGAAAACCCTCGGACGATACTGAGTAGCCATTATGGCGTCTACGAAATTTCCTACTTGTCCGTAGGAAACGCCGGGCGAATATGTCAGTAGACTCGCTGACTGATTCGGAGCGATTGTATGAGCTTGCGCCACCACGGCGTGTTCTCGGTCTCTTTCCGGTAGGTTCTATTCACCAGCAAATACGGCATGTCTCGAAGACGAATCCAGCCCTCATCCTGCCAATGCAACAGGTTCAACGACATCTCGGGCCAATCCAGCATGCTCAATAAGGGGCGCTCCATCGTTCGTGCCTGGCGATTGTCTCGCAACGTCGGAACAACTTCGTGAGTCAGCCAGCTACGTAGTAAGCGGTTTCCCGGTATGTAGTGATAGACCAGTAATGCATAGGCGCCGGATTCACTGATCATTAACATTTCTTCCGGCTGACCGTGGAATAGCAGGTTTATGGTTCTTTTTTGATCTTCATCAAGCTTGCGAGTCGTTCGCTGATCCAAGCGCCATCCCATCAAACGACCAAGATCGCGAGCGCAGAACCAAGGTTGGTTTTCCAGCAGAAGAGTATGTAAATGAAGACTGTGACGAGTGAAAACAATGGCGATAAACGGTTCAGCCGCGACTGCTTCTTCAGCGACCGGTAAGTTGGATTGATGTTGTTTGGACATTCCCTATGACCTCTACGTGGTTTCTGAAGGGCCAGAACCCAGCGTAGAGAGTGGGGTTTTAAGAAACTCCAACCGACCAAGCCTCATTGCAGCGTGAATTCCGCATGACTGACATCGAGCGGAATTTTTGCTGTGTGAGTTAGGCTTGCTTCTACGTTGGGCGTTTCTTAGGCACCGGCGGATGAGCCTAGGTAACATCGACATTCGCATCAACCCTTCCATGGATGATCGTCTTGTAGGAGGGGTCCTATTCAAGTCAGCGTGCATAAAAAAGCCCTGAACAAGTCAGGGCTCTTTAGTGTTAATTGGCTTGGAAATCAGTCCCAGCTCAACGCCCCACCCGTCTGATACTCAATCACGCGGGTTTCAAAGAAGTTTTTCTCTTTCTTCAAATCCATAATCTCGCTCATCCACGGGAACGGGTTGGTCGTCCCTGGATACTCTTCTTTAAGACCAATCTGCGACAACCGACGATTAGCAATAAACTTGAGATAGTCCTCCATCATCGCCGCATTCATCCCCAGCACCCCACGCGGCATGGTATCCCGCGCATATTCAATCTCCAGCTGCGTGCCCTGCAGAATCATCTGGGTCGCTTCTTCCTTCATCTCGGCATCCCACAAATGCGGGTTTTCGATTTTGATCTGGTTGATCACATCGATCCCGAAGTTCAGGTGCATCGACTCATCGCGCAGGATGTACTGGAACTGTTCGGCCACGCCGGTCATTTTGTTGCGGCGGCCCATGGACAGGATCTGGGTGAAGCCGCAATAGAAGAAGATGCCTTCCAGCACGCAGTAGTAGGCGACCAGGTTGCGCAGCAGCTCTTTGTCGGTGTCGACGGTGCCGGTTTCGAACTTCGGATCGGAGATCGAGCGGGTGTACTTCAGGCCCCAGGCGGCTTTTTTAGCGACCGATGGGATCTCGTGGTACATGTTGAAGATCTCGCCTTCATCCATGGCCAGCGATTCGATGCAGTACTGGTAGGCGTGGGTGTGGATCGCTTCTTCGAAGGCCTGGCGCAGGATGTACTGGCGGCACTCGGGGTTGGTGATCAGGCGGTACACGGCCAGCACCAGGTTGTTGGCCACCAGGGAGTCGGCGGTGGAGAAGAAGCCGAGGTTGCGCATGACGATGCGACGTTCGTCGTCGGTCAGGCCTTCGGGGTTTTTCCACAGGGCGATGTCGGCGGTCATGTTGACCTCCTGCGGCATCCAGTGGTTGGCGCAGCCGTCGAGGTATTTCTGCCAGGCCCAGTCGTACTTGAAGGGCACGAGTTGGTTGAGGTCGGCGCGGCAGTTGATCATGCGCTTTTCGTCGACGGCGACGCGGGCGGAGGCGCCTTCGAGTTCGGCGAGGCCTTCGGCGACGTCGAGTTTGTCCAGTTCGGCCTTGGCGCGTGCGATGGCGGCGGAGTCATTGGCGGTGACGGCGCGGGCTTCGACGGCGGCAGCAGCGCCGGCTCCGTCGAGGCGGTCCATGTTGGCTTCGGTGGCGTGGCCGGCGTTGGCGCCCTTGGTGGCTACTTCGCCTTCTTCTTCTTTGTCGAATTCGTCCCAGCTCAGCATGACGTGTCGTCTCCTGCGTGAGGGCTCAAAGGTGCCCGTGTGAAACCGGATAGTGGGGTGTTCACACGGCCCTGAGGCCGCGGTGGATCTTAAGGAATCGTTTGTTGCAGCAGCTCGCGCAGGCAAATAAACGGAAATTGCGTAACGGGTACTGCATGAGGCTTGAGGTGCGGAGCGGTAGGTGCAGGCTCCAGCGGAGGCCTCAGGTCTGGCTCTTCATCCCTGTGTAAAGGGATATTGCAGGCCCGATTTACCCGCGCATTATAGGGAAAAAAACGGGTTTGTGTTGTGGCGGATTGTCCCGGTGGGCGGACAAAAAGGTGGATATTTAGGCCAGAGTGAGGGATTACGGGGGGTTGGTGGGTAGGAAGTTTTTGACGGGAGGTGTCGGTATTTTACCGAGGGGGGAAGAGGTGATCAGGTTGTGGGCATTTGCGTTGCTCTGCGACGAGGAGCTCCCTTAAATTGCAGCAGTCAGCTACGTTGGGGAGGCAACTTGTTATGCGCACTGTTTCGATCATTGGGAGTGGAGAGGGTCAGACGATCCATTTGCCAGCGGATATGACTTACGACGGGGTGGATGAGCTGGAAATTCTCAGGGAGGGGGACACAATTATTCTGAGGCCAGTCAGGCCCAGTTGGTTGTCGCTGGTCGATTTGCCTAAGGTGGATGAGGTTTTTTTGCAAGAAAGGAAAGATGTCATTGAGCGTGTGAAGCCCAATTCGGGCGCTTAGAGCGGATTGCAGTGGTGCAGCATCTATCGTCTTCGCGAGCAAGCCCGCTCCCACATTTGATCTGTGGTGCATTCGAGGTGGGTTCTTGGCCGCAAGAACGATTTCCTGCGGCGACCAAGATCCGGGTTAAAGCTAAATAACGAAGTTATTATCCGTTAGAGCAACCATTCCCCATCACATGATAATTAAGAATATGACGCTGACCTTGCGAGTCTTCATATTCCATCTTCACCGGTACTACTTCACACACTTGTGGAATGTCACTCATGGACACTACTTTGGCGACGTCCAGGTGGGTGCTGTAGGTGTAGTCCTCGACAATCGGCGCGTTGCCGCCAGCCAGCTCCGTCGGGGCTTCGTCGGCCAGGGCGGCGGTGGCGCACAGGCTGCTGAGGGCTAATACTACTAAAGCTTTCATTTCTCTACTTACCTTCTTCAGGGCGAAAGGGGTCACGGGGCCCTTGTGAGGCCACGTGTGTCACTTGAAAGTTGGGAAGTTCGGATTAACGTTGCCTTCGTGGGGGCTGTTACGGTGTTAATCACAGTGCCTTGGTTGGCGGAGTTGATTTTAGGCGCCCGAGTTATATTCATATACCCGTGGTTTTGATAAACACTTTTGACGGTTTTTGTAACAATCCCTCGATGGAGGTTTTTTCAGCAGGCCGCCAAGCGCCACAGGACGCGGGCCAGAGCGGGATACCGGCATAGCTGGGCAATTTGTAGGGTCTTGTTACTACCATCGTCGAATGGTTCTATAGGCCTACCCCGGCTACAACAGGGGCCATACAACAACAACTATTGTCACCGAGGTAAGAAAGATGAGTGCGGCTTCCCTGTACCCCGTTCGTCCCGAAGTAGCAGCCAACACGCTGACCGACGAGGCGACCTACAAGGCGATGTACCAGCAGTCGGTGGTCAATCCCGATGGTTTCTGGCGCGAGCAAGCCAAGCGTCTCGACTGGATCAAGCCTTTCACCACGGTGAAGCAGACGTCGTTCGACGATCACCATGTAGACATCAAGTGGTTTGCCGATGGCACCTTGAACGTTTCCTACAACTGCCTGGACCGCCACCTCGCCGAGCGCGGCGACCAGATCGCGATCATCTGGGAGGGCGATGACCCTGCCGAGAGCCGCAACATCACCTACCGCGAACTGCATGAACAAGTCTGCAAGTTCGCCAACGCCCTGCGCGGCCAGGATGTGCACCGCGGCGATGTGGTGACTATCTATATGCCGATGATCCCCGAAGCCGTGGTCGCCATGCTGGCCTGTACCCGCATCGGGGCGATTCACTCGGTGGTGTTCGGTGGTTTCTCGCCGGAAGCCCTGGCCGGTCGCATCATCGACTGTAAGTCGAAGGTCGTTATCACGGCTGACGAAGGCATTCGCGCGGGTAAGAAGATTCCGCTCAAGGCCAACGTCGATGACGCCCTGACCAACCCGGAAACCAGCAGCATCCAGAAGGTCATCGTGTGCAAGCGCACCAATGGCGCGATCAAGTGGAACCAGCATCGCGACATCTGGTACGAAGACCTGATGAAAGTGGCGGGCACCGTGTGTGCGCCCAAGGAGATGGGCGCCGAAGAAGCGCTGTTCATCCTCTACACCTCCGGCTCCACCGGCAAGCCCAAGGGCGTGCAGCACACCACCGGCGGCTATCTGCTGTATGCAGCCCTGACCCATGAGCGCGTGTTCGACTACCGCCCGGGCGAAATCTACTGGTGCACCGCCGACGTCGGCTGGGTCACTGGCCACACTTACATCGTCTACGGCCCGCTGGCTAACGGCGCGACCACGCTGCTGTTCGAAGGTGTGCCGAACTACCCGGATATCACGCGGGTGGCGAAGATCGTCGACAAGCACAAGGTCAACGTCCTCTACACCGCGCCGACCGCGATCCGCGCGATGATGGCGTCGGGCACCGCCGCCTGCGAAGGCGCCGACGGCAGCAGCCTGCGCCTGCTGGGTTCAGTGGGCGAGCCGATCAACCCGGAAGCCTGGGACTGGTACTACAAGAACGTCGGCCAATCCCGTTGCCCGATTGTCGACACCTGGTGGCAGACCGAAACCGGCGGCAACATGATGAGCCCGTTGCCGGGCGCCCATGCGCTCAAGCCGGGTTCGGCCGCGCGTCCGTTCTTTGGTGTGGTACCGGCGTTGGTGGACAACCTGGGCAACCTGATCGAAGGTGCGGCTGAAGGCAACCTGGTGATCCTCGATTCGTGGCCGGGCCAGGCGCGTACGCTGTACGGCGACCATGATCGTTTCGTCGACACCTACTTCAAGACTTTCCGTGGCATGTACTTCACCGGTGACGGTGCGCGACGTGACGAGGACGGTTACTACTGGATCACCGGGCGTGTAGACGACGTGCTCAACGTGTCCGGCCACCGCATGGGCACCGCCGAGATCGAAAGCGCCATGGTCGCCCACCCGAAAGTCGCGGAAGCGGCGGTGGTGGGGGTGCCGCATGACATCAAGGGGCAGGGCATTTATGTCTACGTCACCTTGATCGGCGGCGAAGAGCCCAGCGAGCAATTGCGCCTGGAGTTGAAGAACTGGGTGCGCAAGGAGATCGGCCCGATTGCTTCGCCGGACGTGATCCAGTGGGCGCCGGGCTTGCCGAAGACGCGCTCGGGGAAAATCATGCGGCGCATTCTGCGCAAGATTGCCACGGCTGAATATGACGGGCTGGGGGATATCTCCACCCTGGCCGACCCGGGGGTGGTTGCGCAGTTGATTGAGACGCACAAGACCATGAACGTCGCGTAAGGCGGGGTAGGTGGGACAAAGCCCCATTCGGTGCAGGCCGGGTGGGGCTTTTTTATGGGATCTTGCACACAGTGAAGATCCCTTGTGGGAGGGGGCTTGCCCCCGATGGCAGTGGGTCAGTGGAGCATGTATCGGCTGGCACACCGCTATCGGGGGCAAGCCCCCTCCCACATTTGGATTGCATTTCAAGGCGTGTGCAGAGGGTGGTCTGACAGACCCGCATAACCAACAAGCCAATAAATATCGATTTGCGCAGTAGGATATTTCTGAATGTTACCGTCGAACGCAAATGTGTAACCCTGCGCCCTGGCATGAGGCGAACGGCTACATCCGCGCCCCGAAAAATCGCGTTTCAGACACCCCCGCAAATAAGATTAAACGCCACACTTGCCGTGCCAGAAGGGTTTGCGAATAATAGGCCCGCAATTTGCAGCATTAGCTGGTTTAATATCTTTTGTCTCTGCATAAAATCCAGAGGCTGTCAATGGGCTGGAACCGCTTTCTCGGTGCTTCTGTAAATTGTTGTCGCATTGAGGAAATATCGGCTTTCCGCCTGTCGTTAGAATGCCGATCACTCGCTCGTCGTCGCTGGCACTCTCTGGCGCAGGACGCTGCAACGCTATTCGGTTTCACCTTCGCCGCATCGTGGGCCATGGCTCATACTGCTGTTTTGCCCTATACCGATGGAGTCCCAAGATGAAGAAACTCGTGCTGTTGGGCGCCCTGGCGCTGTCCGTGCTGTCCATGCAGGCTTTCGCCGAAGGCAAGCCACTGAAGATTGGTATTGAAGCCGCTTACCCTCCGTTTGCCTCGAAGGCGCCGGATGGCAGCATCGTCGGTTTTGACTACGACATCGGCAACGCCCTGTGCAAGCAGATGGACGTGAAGTGCACTTGGGTCGAGCAGGAATTCGACGGCCTGATCCCGGCGCTGAAAGTGCGCAAGATCGACGCGATCCTGTCGTCCATGTCCATCACGGAAGACCGCAAGAAGTCTGTCGACTTCACCAACCGCTACTACCTGACGCCGGCGCGCCTGGTGTTGAAGGAAGGCACCACGGTCAGCGACAGCCTGGATGAACTCAAGGGCAAGAAGATTGGTGTGCAGCGCGGTTCGATCCACGATCGTTTCGCCAAGGAAGTGCTGGCTCCCAAAGGCGCCACGGTTGTGCCTTACAGCTCGCAGAACGAAATCTACCTGGACGTGGAAGCCGGTCGCCTCGACGGCACCGTGGCTGACGCCACCCTGTTGCAGGAAGGTTTCCTCGACACCCCCGCCGGCAAAGGCTACGCGTTCACCGGCCCATCGTTCACCGACGTCAAATACTTCGGCGACGGCGTAGGCATCGCGGTACGCAAGGGCGACCAGGAAAACCTGGACCGTATCAACGCCGCTATCGCAGCGATCCGTGCCAACGGCGAGTACAAGAAAATCCAGGACAAGTACTTCAACTTCGACATTTACGGGCCTGAAGCCAAGTAAATCGTCGCAGCTGTCTGTCTGAAATGGCGCAAGCAACAGAACACTCTGAAGTTTGCGCCATTTTTTCATCCCCCTTTTCGAGGACCTGAATCATGTTGAAAGGCTACGGGGCCGTTATCCTCGATGGCGCATGGTTGACGCTTCAGCTCGCCTTGTCGTCCATGGCCCTGGCCATTGTTCTGGGTCTGATCGGGGTCGCGTTACGCCTGTCGCCGGTGCGCTGGTTGGCCTGGCTGGGTGACTTGTACTCCACGGTGATCCGCGGGATCCCCGACCTGGTGCTGATCCTGCTGATTTTCTACGGCGGTCAGGACCTGCTCAACCGCGTCGCGCCGCTGCTCGGCTACGACGACTATATCGACCTGAACCCCCTGGCCGCCGGTATCGGCACCCTGGGTTTCATCTTTGGCGCCTACCTGTCGGAAACCTTCCGCGGCGCCTTCATGGCCATTCCCAAGGGCCAGGCTGAAGCCGGCCTGGCGTATGGCATGAGCAGCTTCCAGGTGTTTTTCCGGGTGATGGTGCCGCAGATGATTCGGCTGGCGATCCCCGGTTTCACCAACAATTGGCTGGTTCTGACCAAGGCGACTGCGCTGATTTCAGTGGTGGGCCTGCAAGACATGATGTTCAAGGCCAAGCAGGCGGCCGACGCCACCCGCGAGCCTTTTACCTTCTTCCTCGCAGTGGCGGCGATGTACCTGGTGATTACCAGCGTGTCGTTGCTGGCCCTGCGCTACCTTGAGAAGCGCTACTCGGTAGGCGTAAGGGCGGCTGATCTATGATCTTCGACTACAACGTCATCTGGGAGGCCATGCCGCTGTACCTCGGCGGCCTGCTGACCACCCTCAAACTGCTCGCCATTGCGCTGTTCTTCGGCCTGCTCGCCGCTTTGCCCCTGGGCCTGATGCGCGTGTCCAAGCAGCCGATCGTCAATGGTGCGGCGTGGCTGTACACCTATGTGATTCGCGGCACGCCGATGCTGGTGCAGCTGTTTTTGATCTACTACGGGCTGGCCCAGTTCGAAGCGGTGCGGGAAAGCTTCTTGTGGCCGCTGCTGTCCAGCGCTACGTTCTGTGCGTGCCTGGCGTTTGCGATCAACACCAGCGCCTACACCGCCGAGATCATCGCCGGCAGCCTCAAGGCCACGCCCAATGGCGAGATCGAAGCGGCCAAGGCCATGGGCATGTCGCGCTACAAGCTGTACCGCCGCATCCTGTTGCCTTCGGCCCTGCGCCGCGCGCTGCCGCAGTACAGCAACGAAGTGATCATGATGCTGCAGACCACCAGCCTGGCCTCCATCGTCACCCTGATCGATATCACCGGTGCCGCGCGCACGGTGAACGCCCAGTATTACCTGCCGTTCGAAGCCTATATCACCGCCGGTGTGTTCTACCTGTGCCTGACATTCATCCTGGTGCGCCTGTTCAAGTTGGCCGAGCGCCGCTGGCTGAGCTACCTGGCTCCACGGAAGCATTGATATGGAACGTATCGATCACCTGTTGCCCTGGGGTCACCTGGGCTGTGAACGCCAGCTGAGCGTGTTTCGTTTCGGCAGTGGCGAGCGCAAGGCGTATATCCAGGCCAGCCTGCATGCCGATGAATTACCCGGCATGCGCGCGGCCTGGGAGCTGAAAAAGCGCCTCAGCGAACTGGAACAGCAAGGCGCGCTTAACGGCGTGATCGAGTTGGTACCGGTGGCCAACCCGATGGGCCTGGGCCAGTTGCTGCAAGGCAGCCATCAGGGCCGTTTCGAGGTGGGCAGCGGCAAGAATTTCAACCGCGATTTCGTTGAGCTGAGCGAGCCGGTCGCCGAGCGGCTGCAAGGCAAGCTGGGCGATGACCCCCATGCCAATGTGCGCATGATTCGCCAGGCCATGAGCGATGTGCTCACGGCCTTGCCCGCGCCGAGCAGCCAGTTGCAAGGCATGCAACGTATCCTGCTCAGCCATGCCTGCACCGCCGACGTGGTGCTCGACCTGCATTGCGACGCCGAGGCCGCGCTGCACATGTACGCACTGCCCCAGCACTGGCCGCAGTGGCGTTCGCTGTCGGCGCATTTGCATGTGAAGGTCGGCCTGCTCGCGGAAGATTCCGGCGGCAGTTCGTTTGATGAAGCCTGTTCGTTGCCCTGGCTGCGTTTGTCGCGCACGTTCCCCGACGCGCAGATTCCACTGGCCTGTCTGGCGACGACGCTGGAGTTGGGGGGCCAGGCTGACACCGGCCGCGATGAAGCGATCTTCCACGCTGAAGGCATCCTGGCGTTTCTGGCCGAGCAAGGCCTGATCAAGGGCGAATGGCCGGCACCGCAACACGAAGCGTGCGAAGGCATGCCGTTCGAAGGCACCGAATTGCTGTTCGCTCCCCACGCCGGGGTGATCAGTTACCTGCGTAAGGCCGGTGACTGGGTCGAGCAGGGCGACCCCATTTTTGAAGTGATTGATCCCCTGGCCGACCGCGTGAGCATTATCTGCGCGGGTACGTCCGGGGTGTTGTTTGCCGTTGAACGGCTGCGTTATGCCCAAGCGGGTTTCTGGCTGGCCAAGGTGGCGGGGCGCGAAGCGCTGCGTCACGGGCGCTTGCTCAACGACTGACCACCTGTTTTTGTGAGAACCGACCGCATGTACAAGCTTGAAGTCCAAGACCTGCATAAACGCTATGGCAGTCATGAAGTGCTCAAGGGCGTGTCCCTGGCCGCCGCAGCTGGTGATGTGATCAGCATCATCGGCTCCAGTGGTTCGGGCAAAAGTACGTTTTTGCGCTGCATCAACCTGCTGGAGCAGCCCCACGCCGGCAAGATCCTGCTCAACAACGAAGAGCTGAAACTGGTCGCGACCAAAGACGGCGCGATGAAGGCCGCCGACCCCAAACAACTGCAGCGCATGCGTTCGCGCTTGTCCATGGTGTTCCAGCATTTCAACCTGTGGTCGCACATGACCGCGATTGAAAACGTGATGGAAGCGCCGGTGCATGTGCTGGGCGTGTCGAAGAAAGAAGCCCGTGAAAAGGCCGAGCACTACCTGGCCAAGGTCGGCGTGGGCCATCGCAAGGATGCGTTCCCCGGCCACATGTCCGGCGGCGAGCAGCAGCGCGTGGCCATTGCCCGTGCCCTGGCGATGGAACCTGAGGTGATGCTGTTCGACGAACCGACGTCGGCGCTCGACCCCGAGTTGGTCGGTGAAGTGCTCAAGGTGATGCAGGACCTGGCCCAGGAAGGCCGCACCATGGTGGTGGTGACCCATGAAATGGGCTTTGCCCGTGAGGTGTCGAACCAGTTGGTGTTTCTGCATAAAGGCATTGTCGAAGAGCGCGGCAACCCGCGCGAAGTGCTGGTGAACCCGCAGTCCGTACGGTTGCAGCAGTTCCTCTCCGGCAGCTTGAAATAGTCCTTTGCTGTTGGAGCTGCTTTATGTAGGAGGGGGCAAGCCCCCTCCCACATTTGATCACCATTGTTTTTGAGATTTGTGTCGGTTTACCGGCTAGCATTGGCCTCTGTCTTCATTACCGTTACTCGCTTCGGATAGCACTCCATGACCGCCCATAAAATTGGTTTCCTGATTTGGCCCAGCACAAAAGCACTCACGCTTGCGCTGGCTGAGGAGGCCTTGCGCGTTGCTCAGCGGGTGCATCCGGAGGTGGTCTACGAGTTATCGTTTCTACAGGCCGAGCCGCAAACCGAAGGGGCCTGGCAGTTGCCCGGCGAGCCGTGGGCCGGCAAGTTGGACGGCTTTCAGAAACTGTTCCTGCTGGCGGACGAGCCGCCCACCGTCATCGCTTCCCAGCTCAGCACTGCGCTCAAGCAACTGGTCCGGGCAGGGTGTGTGATCGGTGGATTATCGGCGGGCGTGTACCCGCTGGCCCAGCTCGGCTTGCTCGACGGCTATCGCGCCGCCGTGCACTGGCGCTGGCAGGACGATTTTGCCGAGCGCTTCCCCAAGGTCATCGCCACCAGTCATCTGTTTGACTGGGACCGTGATCGCCTGACCGCTTGCGGCGGCATGTCGGTGCTCGATCTGCTGCTGGCGGTACTCGCGCGTGACCACGGCGCCGAACTGGCCGGCGCGGTCTCCGAAGAACTGGTGGTAGAGCGCATCCGTGAAGGCGGCGAGCGCCAGCGCATCCCCTTGCAGAACCGCCTGGGTTCCAGTCATCCGAAACTGACCCAGGCTGTTCTATTGATGGAAGCGAATATCGAAGAACCGCTGACCACCGATGAAATCGCCCAGCACGTGTGCGTGTCCCGACGACAACTGGAACGCATCTTCAAGCAATACCTCAACCGCGTCCCCAGTCAGTATTACCTGGAGCTGCGCCTGAACAAGGCCCGCCAGATGCTGATGCAAACCAGCAAGTCGATCATCCAGATCGGCCTGTCGTGCGGCTTTTCCTCGGGGCCGCACTTCTCCAGCGCCTACCGTAACTTCTTCGGCGCTACGCCGCGCGAAGACCGCAACCAGCGCCGCAGCAGCAGCCCGTTTGAATTGTCGTCGGTACCGTCCGAGCGCGGTTGATCGACCTCAGTCTTCGTCGGGGACAGGCCTGGCCACTACCAGGGGTCTGCCTTGATTGTCCACGGTGGCGGCCGCCACCTGGAAGTCCACGCCCGTGCGCTGATAGTACTGACGCAAGCGCAGCAGGCTTTGCGCCGACAGGGGGTTGCCGCTCAAATCGCTGTCGCCATTGAAGGCTGCCGAGGTCTCCAGCAAGTCCGCCGGTATCTCCTGGATGGCGTTGTTGCTCAAGTCCAGCGTTTGCAGTTGATCCAGGCCAAAGACGCCCTGCGGAACTTCGTTCAGTGCCGCGTTGCTCAAGTGCAGCGAGGTCAGTTCACGCAATGAGCTGATGTCAGGGGTAAGGCCCAAGGGGTTGTTGCTCAGATTGACGAACTCAAGTTCGGTGAGGGCGGTCAGCCTGCCACGGGTTTCGGGGGTCAATCGGATCGCGCATTCGGTCATGTCCAGCGTGGAAAGCTTGGGCATGCGCTGGAGCGCCTCGGGCAGGGCGCCCAGGGAGCATTTGCTGAGCCTGAGTGTTTGCAGGTGGGTGAAGCTGCGCAACATCGTGTCGACGCCGGTCGTGGTGCCGTTCCCGTCCAGTTGGAGCAAGGTCACGTGGTCGAAGTTGGCGTTCAATGCTGGTAAATCGCCCATCACCGGAGTGTCGAGTATGACTTGATGGGTGAGCTCATCGTCCAGGCTGTCTTCATCCTCGGGGCTTTCTCGTCGCCAGGCCTGTTCCAGCAGTGTCTTGAAGTTGCGTCGCCTCAGTTGGTCCTGGGCACGGGTTTGTTCGTCAATGGGCACATCCAGGATCGGATGGCGGTCCGGAACGGCCTGCACCCACAGTTGCAGGTCATTGCCTAGTTGTTCGTACTCGGCCGCCAGGTGCGTCAGCGTTGGGTCCACTGCCGCCAAGTCGCCGGGCAGGTGGAAGATGAAACGGTCTGCCTCGGTGTCGAGGAACGAGGGGTATAGCTGCTGCGTGCGCCGGCGTTGGGCCACGGGTGCCTGGGCGGCGAAGCTTTCGCCGGTGCGCTGGCAGTAGCGTTTGATCGACTCCAGGGCCTGGGGTGCCAAGGGGTTTTCCGACAGGTCCAGGCCACTGGTGCTCGAGGCCGGCATGGAAAACAGCGCGTCGGGCAGTTGCTCGATAGCGTTTTTGCTCAAGTTGATCGACTGGCGTGGCGGGTCGCCCAGCAGGCTCTGGGGGACCTGCGTCAATCCGGTGTCCTTGAGTGAAATGCTGCTCAGTCTGGGCAAGTGACTGAAGTCCGGGGTGTTTACCAGTGGATTGTGATCCAGGTTCAGGTATTCGAGGCGGCTCATGCCTTGCAACTTCGCGGCGCTGGCGGGGCTCAGTGCTATCGAGCAGCGTGGCAGTCCCAGTACGGTCAGTGCCGGCAGGTTGAACACCGGTGCCGGCATGTCGCCGAGCGCAACGTTTTCGAGGTGCAGGATGCTCAAGGCCGGGAAGCTGTCGATCAAGGCCGACGATTGCATTGGGCCGCCATTGCCTTTGATGGTCAGTGAGCCAACATGCTTGAAGCGCGCGCTCAGCGTGGGCAACTCGCCCGCCAGTGTTGCGGGGATTTCCAGGGCATGGACGAATTGAGTGTCCTGGGGGATTTCCCTGCGCCAGCTTCGTTCAAGCAAGGCGTTAAGCTGGCTGCGCCGGGTGGCTTCCGGGGGCGGCAGCTGCGGTTGTTGCGCCCAATGGTTGAGTTCTGACTGCAGCGTACCCAATTCCCCCGCCAATCTTGCCAGCTCGCGCTTACCCGCTTCCAGATCGCCCGGGAGACTGTAGATAAGCTGGTTGATCTGGTTGATGTCCAGCGAGGGGTACAGCTGTTGTGCGTCACGCACATCTACCGCTGGCGCATTGGCCTCCCAGTAGGTGCCATGTTGCTGGTAGTAGGCTTTAACGCGCTCGAGCGTGGCCGATGACAGCGGGTTGTCAGACAGGTCGAAGGCAACGCTGGTATGTGAGGGCAGTTCGAACAGCGCCTCAGGTAATTCGCTGATCCGGTTGCCGCTGAGAAAGGCCGCGCTCAGGTCGTTGCGGGTGAGCATGCCGGGAGGGAGGCGATCAATGCCGGTTTCGGACAGGTCCAGGGTGTTCAACTCGTTCATTGCTTCGACGCTGGGCACCCGGCCCAAAGGGTTCTTATGCAGGTCCAGGGTTTGCAGTTGGGTCATTGAGGCGAGCCGGGCCTGGCTGTTGGGCGTCAGGGTGACACCGCAGTCGCTCAGGCTCAGTACGTTCAGGTTGTGCATCTGAAACACGACCGGCGGCACGCTGCCCAAGGGAATACTGTCAACGCTCAGATGGCGCAGGCGGGGAAAGAGGGCCAGAAACCCGGCGGCGCCCTGTGTGTGGTGGCTGCCTGAGAGGGTCAGCATCGAGACGTGATCGAAGTTGGCCGATAGCCGTGGAAGTTCGCCGCGAATGTGATAGTGAAGGTTCAGCCGGTAGCCGTCGCGCGCAGGGTCTTCGAAGTAATCATCAACGGGCAGCTCCCGGCGCCAGCAGCGTTTGAGTTCAGTGGCAATGAGTTCGCGATTGCGTTGCTCGTACTGGCGCTGGCGCAGGCTGAGCAGGGAGCCGTTTGCGGGGTCTTGAAGCGGGATATTGCGTTGCCAGGTACTGAGGTCACGTTCCAGTTGGCGGTATTCGATGCCCAGCGCTTCCAGGCCCGCGAGCGCGCCACCTGTCTGTGAGTGCAAGTGGTTCACCAGCGTGGTCAATGGGTGTTCGCGAAGTTCGGGGTACAGGGCGCGCGCGCGGTCCAGCAGGCTCGGCGGGCCCAGCGGTGCCGGTGCCTGGGCACGGTAGCCGTTGTCGCTGCCTAACAGGCGCAGGGTTTCCGTGACGCTCTGCGGTTTGATATCAGGCGTGAGCAGCACACGCAGTTCATCGCGGGGCAATGAATGTTGCCGCAGGCGCCTCTTGAGTTCGCCGCCCTGGTGAATCCGCAGGTCGAGCTGATCGCGTTGTTGATCGGGCAGTGCACTCAAGATGGCCGAATACAGGTCTGTTTCACTCGAAAGCTCGCCCTGTTCGTCGCAGGGGATGTAGCGCCCTGCTTCAGTGCGCACCAGTGTGCGGTGAATGGGCGCATCAGTCGGGCCGATCTGCAGCCAGGTGGGGCCGGTCGGCGAGTGATGGCGAGCGTCGAGCCGTATCTCGCTCGACCAGCCCGGCAGAAGGCGCAGGCTGTTCAATTCAAGGCGATCGGTGTCGAGGGCGCGCGGTGCGTCCAGATGCTGCCCCTCGTAGGCGCGATTGACCCGGACTTCGCTCACTGCGGTGCGTGCCAGTTCGGCCAGGCGTGGCGGGGTGTTGCCGTCATGCAGGAGCGCAAGCTCGGCGCCGGTCATTTGGTTCACCAGGGTTTGCGCAACGCTTGCGGGCAATTCAGGTGTGGTGCTGAGCAATTGTTGGGTAAGGGGGGCGGTGGAGGCCCGCAGCGGTGCATAGCGCGATTCGAACAACGCGCTGCGCTGACGCTCGGCAATATCGGCCAGGCTATGGCGCAGCAGGCGGCTGCGGTTTTCCAGGCTCAGCTCGGGGTCGCTGGCGCGTTCATCGAATTGGGCGCGAATTTCCTCGGGGCTCAGCCCACGCAAGACGGTTTTGAGCAAGTCGCCGTTTTCCAGCTGGGCTTCGTGTACCTGGATCACCGGCACGTTCCTGTCGCCGAACGCCCAGGCGATCTGGCCCTTGTCATCGATGATGCGCAAGGCTTTGGTACGCGGCCATGGCCCGTGGGTGGTCAGCAACTGCAAGGTGTCTTGAGGGTCGATCTGGTGATGCACCGCCGGGTCGTCGCTGCGCAGCTGCTCGATCAGCCGTTGGAGGCTGCGGTCGATGCGCAGGCGGCTCAAGGTATCGTCCAGCAGGGGCGACAGGCGTTCGCTGTTGACGTGCATCTTGCGCACGGCGTCTTCGGGAACGCCGCTGATGTCCAGGGCCAGTTCCCGGTCCGCCTCGCTCAGTGCCTGGGCACTGTGCCCCAGCCGACGCAACAGCGTAGGTCTGTCCCACGCCAGCGGTTGTTCAAGCTCGGTATGCCAGGCGCCGGCCTGGTTGTGCCGCACCACGGGGCGGTAGGCTTCAGGACGGCTTGGGTGCTTGATGCGATAGAACTCGCTGTCGGCGTCTTTTTCCACGGAGTACAGCTTGCCTTCATGGGGCAAAATCGATTCCCTGCGCACCTCGTGCAGGCCCAACTCATTGATGCCGATGCGCGGCGGCAAGGCGGATGGATATTCGTAGGGCGCCAGGTCCGGTTTCCAGTAGCGTTGGGCGCCGTTGGCCAGGCTCACCGGTTTGAAGCTGTCGATGTACGCGAGGACGGGTTCGGGCAGCACTTTGCGCAACTCGGCCGGGCCAATCTGGCCGCCCACTGCGAAAGCACCCATTTGCACCAGGGATTCCAGCACGCTCATGAGGTGACCGAAAGCCTCCTTGCCCAGGCCTTCGGCCCAGTCGACGATGCCTTCGAACACGTCCTCAAGCAGTTGATAGGCCATGTAGCCCAGCATCAATTCGCCCAGCCCCGGGACGAAGGGGGCCACCACCATCAGTGCGGCATTGAGGATTGAGGCCGCCACATCGACGAAAGAGTCCCACAGCCGCCAGCGCGCCTCACGATCGACGCTGGCGGTGGAGACCGCCAGCGTGCGGGCGTCGTTGAGGATCTTGTCGAGTTTGCGATGGTACAGGTGCAACCAGGGATCGCCCGTGATGGGCTGGGCATCAAACTGTAGCTTGGGGTCGTCGATGGGCGTGCTGCGCCAGGGCGCCTGGCCGCTGCCCTTGACCGGCGGGTGCCAGGTGATCCGTGCCAGATGCTGGCTCAAGCCGGAAAAAAACACCCCGAGTTGAGCGTGGGGCACGAAGCGGCTGAAAAAGGTTTGGTAGTCGAGGTCACGCAGTTGTCGGGTCAGCTCCTGCTTGAACGCCAGGGGTGACGCATATTCCTTGACGGGGTGCTGCGGATCATCGGGAACATACGCCACCAGGCGTTGCGGCGACCGCGGGCTTTCAAGCTCGGGGGCGAACAGTTGAATGCCCGTCAGCGCAATCCCCATCATGCGTAAATCCTGGCAGCGCAGGCGCGCGCCGTCGAGCCTGGGGTCGGGTGTGCCGGCGATCAAGCTTTCGATCACGTCAGCGTAGTCATCGCTGATATCTGCGTTGATCCGGGCCAATTGCAGGGCTGCCCGTAGAGCGGCTTTCTGGCTGGCATCGACCTTCAGGCGCAAGACCGCAGCGGCCACAGGGTTGGACATGCCCAGCGCTTCGTTGAGGTAGCGGGCGTAGCGGGCGCCGATATCCAGGTCACGGCACAGGCTGGTGAACGCCGGAATTGAAAGCACACGCTTGATCTGCGCCAGGGTGTCGAATTGGCCGCTGGCCGAGGGCTTTGTGATAAAGGTCGAGGCCGGTGCGTAGGCGTCGACCAGGGTTTCCTTGTGTTCGAAATTATGCAGGGCGGCGTCCAATAGCGAGACCGTCCAGGTTCGCGCTGCGCCGGAGCGTATCGAAAACCAGGGGATGTGATCGGGGATGTACAGGCGCAGATAGGTCGCCTCGACATCCAGCACCAGGTTGAAGTCGGCTTTGAGTGCCTGTTCGAGTATCGGCGTGGCGAACGCCTTGATGTCCTGCAGGCTTTGCAACCCCAGGTCTACGCTGTTTTGCGCCTCCCAGTGGGCGCCGGTCAGCCGCGCAAGTGCGGCCCGTTGTTCAGCGCTGCCCTGCAACTGCAGCGGCTGGACGGCTTTGAGCGCCTGGCGTTTGCTGGCAGAGGCATTGCCGAGCCAGGGGGGCAGGGTGCCGGTCAACAGTTGATAGTGGCTGTCAGGCAGGCGGGTATCGGAATAGTCGATGTTCGTCATGGAGCGGGTCCGTGCAAGTCATGAAGGCTTGCAGTTAACCAGCCGGTCCCGGGCGGCGAACTTTAGATAGTTAGCGCGTCGCCACCCTTTCACCGGATATCCTGACGCAAACCTGATGCACCGTTTAAACTGCGCCATTGCGACGCTATTTGTCGCATTGGCGTAAACCCCCGAAAAACGCGGGTTGGCGCTATAAGAAGTTGTCGCTTGGCGACAAGGCCCAGCCGAAAACTGTCCTTACAATCCCTGCATCGCCCGCCAGTTCCAGGCAGGCGTTCCTCTTCAGGAGACTCCGATGTCCGTTGAGCAAGCCCCGGTGCAACGTGCCGATTTCGACCAGGTCATGGTGCCCAACTATGCACCTGCCGCCTTTATTCCCGTGCGTGGCGCAGGTTCGCGCGTGTGGGACCAGGCGGGTCGTGAGTTGATCGATTTTGCCGGCGGCATCGCGGTCAACGTATTGGGCCACGCCCATCCGGCGCTGGTCGGTGCGCTGACCGAACAGGCCAACAAACTGTGGCATGTCTCCAACGTGTTCACCAATGAGCCGGCGCTGCGCCTGGCTCATAAGCTGATCGACGCCACGTTTGCCGAGCGCGTGTTCTTCTGCAACTCCGGCGCCGAAGCCAACGAGGCCGCCTTCAAGCTGGCCCGTCGCGTCGCGTTCGACCGTTTCGGCAGCGAGAAGTACGAGATCATCGCCGCGCTGAACAGCTTCCACGGCCGTACGCTGTTCACCGTCAACGTCGGTGGCCAGTCCAAGTACTCCGATGGTTTCGGGCCGAAAATCACTGGCATCACCCATGTGCCTTACAACGACCTGGCTGCACTGAAGGCCGCTGTGTCGGACAAGACGTGCGCCGTGGTGCTGGAGCCGATCCAGGGTGAGGGCGGTGTATTGCCGGCCGAACTGACTTACCTGCAAGGCGCCCGCGAACTGTGCGACGCCCACGACGCGCTGTTGGTATTTGACGAAGTGCAAACCGGCATGGGCCGCAGCGGTCACCTGTTCGCCTACCAGCATTACGGCGTGACGCCGGACATCCTCACCAGCGCCAAGAGCCTGGGCGGCGGTTTCCCGATTGCCGCGATGCTCACCCGTGAAGACCTGGCCAAGCACCTGGTGGTCGGCACCCACGGCACCACCTATGGCGGCAACCCGCTGGCGTGCGCGGTGGCGGAAGCCGTGATCGACGTGATCAACACCCCCGAAGTGCTGGCCGGCGTGAATGCCAAACACGCGCTGTTCAAGGCGCGCCTGGAGCAGATCGGCACGCAATACGGCATCTTTACGCAAGTGCGCGGCATGGGCTTGCTGATCGGTTGTGTGCTCAGCGATGCATTCAAAGGCAGGGCCAAGGACGTGTTCAACGCCGCCGAGAAAGAGAACCTGATGATCCTGCAAGCCGGCCCGGACGTGCTGCGCTTTGCGCCAAGCCTGGTGGTGGAAGAGGCGGACATCAAGGAAGGCCTGGACCGTTTTGAACGTGCTGTGAAGACGTTGACCCAAGCCTGATAGCAACACATTTGGCAGGTCGGACCGTTTCCAAATGTGGGAAGGGGCTTGCCCCCGATGGCGGTGGATCAGTCCCCTGATTTATCAACTGACACACTGCTATCGGGGGCCAGCCCCCTCCCACGTGGGATCTGTGTGAACTCAGTTCCCGTGTCCGGTATTTTTTCCTATGAGTTTTTCGAGTTAAGGAGTGACACCATGCTGGTGATGCGCCCCGCGCAAATGGCTGATCTGGGCGAGGTACAGCGTCTGGCTGCGGACAGCCCGATTGGTGTGACTTCCTTGCCGGATGATGTGGAACGCCTGAGCGACAAGATCGCCGCCAGTGAAGCGTCCTTCGCGGCCGAAGTGAGTTTCAACGGTGAAGAAAGCTATTTCTTCGTGCTTGAAGACACCGACACCGGCAAGCTCGCCGGCTGCTCGGCCATCGTTGCTTCAGCCGGCTACTCCGAGCCGTTCTACAGTTTTCGTAACGAAACCTTTGTGCACGCCTCCCGCGAGCTGAAGATCCACAACAAGATCCACGTGCTTTCCCAGTGCCACGACCTGACCGGCAATAGCCTGCTCACCAGTTTCTACGTGAAGCCTGCATTGGTCGGTTCGCCGTGGTCGGAACTCAATTCCCGTGGTCGCCTGCTGTTCGTCGCCAGCCACCCGGAGCGCTTTGCCGATTCGGTGGTGACCGAGATCGTTGGCTACAGCGACGAAAACGGCGATTCGCCGTTCTGGGACGCCATCGGTCGCAACTTCTTCGACCTCAACTACGCCGCCGCCGAGCGCCTGTGCGGGCTGAAAAGCCGTACCTTCCTCGCCGAGCTGATGCCGCATTACCCGATCTACGTGCCGCTGCTGCCGGACGCAGCCCAGGAGGCCATGGGCCAGGTGCACCCGCGTGCACAGATCACCTTCGACATCCTGATGCGCGAAGGCTTCGAGACCGATCACTACATCGACATCTTCGACGGCGGCCCGACGCTGCACGCGCGGGTGTCGGGGATTCGCTCGATTGCCCAGAGCCGCGTGGTGCCGGTGAAAATCGGCGAGATGGCCAAGGGCGTCGGTCGCCAGTACCTGGTGAGCAACGCGCAGTTGCAGGATTACCGCGCGGTGATGCTGGAGCTGGACTACGCGCCGGGCAAGCCAGTGATTCTGGACCTGGAGGCAGCTGAAGCCCTGGGTGTGGGCGAAGGTGCGAGTGTGCGCCTGGTTGCGGTTTAAAAAGAGAGTTTCGCGGGTGGCTGACCACAGCGGCCCGTTCGAGGAGATAGCATGATCGTTCGTCCCGTACGCAGCAGCGATTTACCGGCCCTGATTGACCTGGCGCGCAGCACCGGCACCGGCCTCACCACCTTGCCGGCCAACGAAGAGCGCCTGACCCATCGCGTGGGCTGGGCGGAGAAAACCTTTCGCGGCGAAGCCGGGCGCGGCGATGCGGACTACCTGTTCGTGCTGGAAAACGACGAAGGTCGGGTAGTGGGGATTTCGGCCATTGCCGGCGCCGTCGGCCTGCGCGAGCCCTGGTACAACTTCCGGGTCGGCCTGACGGTCAGCGCCTCCCAGGAGTTGAATATCTACCGCGAAATTCCGACGTTGTTCCTGGCCAACGACCTCACCGGCAATTCCGAGCTGTGCTCGTTGTTCCTGCACGCCGATTACCGCAACGGCCTCAATGGCCGCATGCTGGCCAAGGCGCGCCTGTTGTTCATCGCCGAATTCCCGCAATTGTTTGGCAACAAGATCATTGCCGAGATGCGCGGCGTGTCCAACGAGGCAGGGCGCTCGCCGTTCTGGGAAAGCCTGGGCCGACACTTCTTCAAGATGGAGTTCAGCCAGGCCGACTACCTCACCGGCGTCGGCAACAAGGCGTTTATCGCCGAGCTGATGCCGAAGTTTCCGCTGTACAGCTGCTTTCTTTCCGAAGACGCGCGCAACGTGATCGGCAAGGTGCATCCGGACACCGAGCCGGCGCTGAGCATGCTCAAGAGCGAAGGCTTCAGCTACCAGGGCTATGTGGATATTTTCGACGCGGGCCCGGCGGTGGAGTGTGAAACCAGCAAGATTCGTGCGGTGCGCGACAGCCAGGCGCTGGTGCTGGCAATCGGCACGCCGGGGGACGACGCCACGCCGTTCCTGATCCATAACCGCAAACGCGAAGACTGCCGCATCACGGCCGCACCGGCCCGCCTGGCTGCGGGCACGTTGGTGGTCGATCCCCAGACCGCCAGGCGCCTGCAGTTGGTGGTCGGTGATCAAGTGCGTGCTGTTGCGTTGTCTGCTGCTCGGGAGTCGAAATAATGAATTCGTTGTACATCGCAGGTAGCTGGCTGGCTGGCCAGGGTGAACTGTTTGAGTCGCGTAACCCGGTCACCCAGCAAGTGCTGTGGAGCGGCAATGGCGCGACGGCCGAACAGGTCGAGTCCGCCGTGCAGGCTGCGCGTCAGGCGTTTCCAGGCTGGGCTCGGCAGTCGTTGGAAGAGCGCATCGGTGTGCTCGAAACCTTCGCCGCCACGCTGAAAAGCCGCGCTGATGAAATCGCCCGCTGCATTGGTGAGGAAACTGGCAAGCCGCTGTGGGAATCGGCGACTGAAGTCACCAGCATGGCCAACAAGATCGCCATCTCGGTGCAAAGTTATCGCGAGCGTACCGGCGAGAAGAGCGGCGCCCTGGGCGACGCCACCGCTGTGCTGCGCCACAAGCCTCACGGTGTGGTGGCGGTGTTCGGCCCCTACAACTTTCCCGGTCACTTGCCGAACGGGCATATTGTCCCGGCGCTGCTGGCGGGTAACACCGTGCTGTTCAAACCGAGCGAGCTGACGCCCAAAGTTGCCGAGCTGACCGTGCAGTGCTGGATCGAAGCGGGTTTACCGGCGGGTGTATTGAACCTGCTGCAAGGCGCGCGGGAAACCGGTATCGCGCTGGCGGCCAACCCAGGCATCGACGGTCTGTTCTTCACCGGTTCCAGCCGAACCGGCAACCACCTGCACCAGCAGTTCTCCGGGCGTCCGGACAAGATCCTGGCCCTGGAAATGGGTGGCAACAACCCGCTGGTGGTAGACGAAGTGGCCGACGTGGATGCGGCGGTGTACACCATCATCCAGTCGGCGTTTATCTCCGCCGGCCAGCGCTGCACCTGCGCCCGTCGCTTGCTGGTGCCGGAAGGCGCCTGGGGCGATGCGTTGCTGGCACGTCTGGTAGCGGTCAGCGCCGCCATTGAAGTGGGCGCGTTCGACCAGCAACCGCCGCCATTCATGGGCTCGGTGATTTCCCTGGCTGCCGCCAAAGCCTTGATGGACGCCCAGGAACTGATGTTGGCCAATGGCGCTGTGGCGCTGCTGGAAATGACCCAACCCCGGGACCAGGCCGCCTTGCTGACCCCGGGCATCATCGACGTGACCTCAGTGACCGAGCGCGAAGACGAAGAACTGTTCGGCCCGCTGTTGCAGGTGATTCGCTACGCAGATTTTGCTTCGGCGATTGCCGAGGCCAACGACACCCAGTACGGCCTGGCCGCAGGCCTGCTGTCGGATTCCGAGGCGCGTTACCAGCAGTTCTGGCTGGAAAGCCGCGCCGGTATCGTCAACTGGAACAAACAGCTGACCGGCGCCGCCAGCACCGCGCCGTTTGGCGGGGTCGGGGCCTCGGGTAACCATCGCGCCAGTGCGTATTACGCGGCCGATTATTGCGCGTACCCGGTGGCGTCGCTGGAGACCCCAACGTTGGCGGTGCCCGCCACGCTAACACCTGGCATTACGCTTATTTGAATGTGGGAGGGGGCAAGCCCCCTCCCACACTGAATCTGTGGTGTGTTGAAGATTGCCTATAAGAACAGATGTTCGTGGAGCCTCGCCGATGAAATCCTATGAAGTCAATTTTGACGGTCTAGTGGGGCCGACCCATAACTACGGCGGCTTGTCCTTCGGCAACGTCGCGTCCCAGAGCAACAGCCAGCAGCATTCCAACCCCAGGGAAGCGGCGTTGCAGGGGCTGCAAAAAATGAAAGCGCTGATGGACATGGGCTTTGTGCAAGGCGTACTCGCGCCCCAGGAGCGCCCGGATGTGGCCGCTCTGCGCAACCTCGGTTTCAGCGGCACCGACGCTCAGGTCATCGAGCAGGCGGCCAGGCACGCCATGCCGTTGTTGGTGGCGAGCTGCTCGGCGTCGAGCATGTGGGTGGCCAACGCCGCCACGGTCAGTCCCAGCGCCGACACGGCGGATGGCCGCGTGCATTTCACCGCTGCCAACCTCAACTGCAAATACCACCGCAGCATCGAACACCCGACCACCAGCCGCGTGCTGGGGGCGATGTTCGCCGACCAGAAGCACTTCGCCCACCACGCGGCATTGCCGGCGGTGGCACAGTTTGGCGATGAGGGCGCGGCCAATCACACGCGCTTTTGCCGTGAATACGGTGAGGCCGGCGTCGAGTTCTTCGTGTTTGGCCGCAGTGCGTTCGATGCTCGCTACCCGGCCCCGCAAAAATATCCAGCGCGCCAGACACTCGAGGCGTCCCAGGCGGTTGCACGTCTGCACGGCCTGAAGGATGACGGCGTGGTCTACGCCCAGCAGAACCCGGCGGTGATCGATGCCGGTGTGTTCCACAACGACGTGATCGCGGTCGGCAACGGCGAGGTGCTGTTCTACCACGAGGACGCGTTCCTCAACACCGAACAGATGCTCGCCGAACTGCAGGGCAAGTTGGGCAAGCGGGGCGGCAACTTCCAGTCCGTGTGTGTGCCGCGTTCCCAGGTCAGCGTCGAAGATGCGGTGCGCTCCTACTTGTTCAACAGCCAGTTGCTGACACGTCCCGATGGCTCGATGCTGCTGATCGTGCCGGAAGAATGCCGCGCCAACCCGCGCGTCTGGGCGTACCTGCAGCACCTCACGGCCAGCGGCGGCTTGATCCGCGAAGTGAAGGTGTTCGACCTCAAGCAAAGCATGCAGAACGGCGGCGGCCCGGCGTGCCTGCGTTTGCGTGTGGCGTTGAACGAAACCGAACTGGCGGCGGTGAATCCAGGCGTTATCATGACCGCGCCGCTGTACGACACCCTGACCCAATGGGTCAACAGGCACTACCGCGACAGCCTGCGCGAAACCGACCTGGCTGACCCGCAATTGCTGCTTGAGTGCCGGACGGCACTGGATGAACTGACGCAAATCCTTAAACTGGGCTCGGTTTATCCTTTCCAGATCAATTAACGCCCTACGGCTGAGATATTTTATTTATGACCGACACCCTGAAGCTGATCCTTGAAGACACCGACGGCACCCAGCTGGAAACCTCCTGCACCCGCGTTGCCGTGGTCTGGCAGGGCAAGGAGATCTGGATCCAGCATGACGGCCGTGGCCAACTGCTGATCGGTGTGGATGTGGAAGAGGGCGACGCCGAGTACGCCAACCTGCTGATGCGCCCGCTGGCGACCAACCTGATGAGCCTGGAACTGGAAATGGAACCGGCTGACGTCGAAGGAGATGACGACGATCACGTCCACGGCCCAGGCTGCAACCACTAAGGAAGCTGCTTATGCTCGCCCTCGGCAAACTGCTTGAACTGACCCTCGCCGGTCGCGAACCGGCGCAAAAAATTCAACTGACTGTCGACGGCGTGCAAATGCGCTGGCTCAGTGAGGGCGCGCTTGAAGTGCGCCCGCCTGAAGCCCGGGACAATGGCGGCGACCTGCTGCTGTCGTCCGGCATCCATGGCAACGAAACCGCGCCGATCGAACTGCTCGACCGCCTGTTGCATGGCATCGCCCGTGGGGAGATCAAGCCCCGCACCCGTATTCTGTTCCTGTTCGGCAACCCCGAGGCCATGCGTCGCGGCGAGCGTTACCTTGAACTGGACATCAACCGGCTGTTCAACGGCCGGCATGAAAGCAACATTGGTCCCGAAGCCATGCGCGCCGCCGAACTTGAACAGTTGGCCCGCAGCTTTTTCAGCCAGCCGGGCCGTTCGCGCCTGCATTACGACCTGCACACCGCGATTCGCGGCTCGAAGATCGAGCAATTTGCGCTGTACCCGTGGAAAGAAGGGCGCCAGCATTCGCGCCGTGAGCTGGAGCGCCTGCGCGCCGCCGGAATGGAGGCGGTGCTGCTGCAGAACAAAGCCTCTATCACCTTCACGGCGTTCACCTACGAACGACTCGACGCCGAGGCCTTCACCCTGGAGCTGGGCAAGGCCCGTCCTTTCGGCCAGAACCAGAGCGTGGATGTGTCCAGGCTGGAGACGCGCCTCAAGCACATCATCGAAGGCACCGAGCCTGAGACAGGCGACCTCGACGGCTTGAAGCTGTTCGCCGTCGCACGGGAAATCATCAAGCACAGCGACGCGTTCCTACTGCATTTGCCGGCGGACGTGGAAAACTTTTCGGAATTGGAAAAGGGGTATCTGCTGGCCGAAGATGTGGCCCAGACCCGCTGGGTGATCGAGGAGGAGGGCGTACGCATCATCTTCCCCAACCCGAAGGTGAAGAATGGTTTGCGCGCGGGAATTCTCATCGTGCCGACCACAGAAGCTGGCCTTGCATAGATCTCAGGCCTGACTGGCTTCAAATGTGGGAGGGGGCTTGCCCCCGATAGCGGTGTTTCAGCTACAGATGAGCTGACTGACACACCGCCATCGGGGGCAAGCCCCCTCCCACACTCGTTTTGCGGTGTTGCTTAGACCGCTACAGCACGCGGCTCGCTACGACGGATCGCCCGCACCTTGTGCAGGGTGTCGGCACACGTACGCGCAGCTTCCTGGCCCTTGTGCACGAAATGCTCGTAGAAGAAGGTGGTGTGTTCGCTGCCCCCGTGGAAATGGTGGGGAGTCAGGGATACCGAAAATACCGGCACTTCGGTTTCCAACTGCACCTGCATCAGGCCGCTGACCACCGATTGGGCGACGAATTCGTGACGATAAATGCCGCCGTCCACCACCAGCGCGGCGGCGACGATACCGGCGTAACGGCCGGTCTTGGCCAGCAGCTTGGCGTGCAGGGGCATTTCAAAGGCGCCGCCGACTTCGAAGAAATCGATGTCCGATTCCTGGTAGCCCTGGGCGATCATTTCGGCGAGGAAGCCTTTGCGCGACTGGTCGACAATATCCTTGTGCCAGCAGGCCTGGATAAACGCGACACGCTCGCCGTGATGGTTTTTGCTTTTGCTGTCGATTGCGGTGGGTTGCATGTTCTGACTCCTGTTTAAGAAAAAAACAGGGCGTTATGAATCGAATGGGATTTAAGGGTACGCGTGCGCGAACAGGCGCGCGGCCCTTAGGTGCCAATCCCGTTCTCTCTTCATCCGGACTATGACCGTCGGCCCCGGGATCACACCGGGTCTGCTGACCTTGTCGCCGTCCTGCCTGAGCAGTTCGAGGCGCCAAGCGCTCGCGGGCTATGCACATTGCGCGCAATTACCGCCGGTGGGGAATTACACCCCGCCCTGAGAACGTTGCCGCCAGAACCCTGGCGGCGCAGAGTTTTTAACATGGTTTTTCAAAAACTGCACGGTTGCCGTATCGATAAGCTATATCGGTTTGTTTGGTGGGTATTCGATTGAGTGCAGCGGGGACTTGATATTGCGTGGCTTTGCCCGCAGTAATCACTCACAAAAGGACTTATCCATTCCGTTAGAGGCCCCCTTCATGACCGTGATCGACCTGCGCAGCGACACCGTGACTCAACCCACCCCCGGTATGCTCGATGCGATGGCCAGCGCCGTCAGCGGTGATGACGTCTACGGCGAAGACCCCAGCGTCAACCAACTGGAGGCTGAACTGGCCAGGCGCCTGGGGTTCGACGCTGCGCTGTTCGTGCCCACCGGCACCATGAGCAACCTGCTGGCGTTGATGGCCCACTGTGAGCGCGGCGAGGAATATATCGTCGGGCAACAGGCCCATACCTACAAATACGAAGGCGGCGGGGCGGCCGTGCTCGGTTCAATCCAGCCGCAGCCGCTGGAAGTGCAGGCCGACGGTTCCCTCGACCTGAATCACGTGCTCGACGCCATCAAGCCCGACGACTTCCACTTCGCCCGTACGCGCTTGCTGGCGCTGGAAAACACCATGCAGGGCAAGGTGCTGCCGCTGGAATATCTGGCCCGGGCGCGTGCGTTTACCCGTGAACACGGCCTGGCTTTGCACTTGGATGGCGCGCGGCTTTACAACGCAGCGGTCAAATTGGGCGTGGAGGCACGAGAGATTGCCCGGCATTTCGATTCGGTGTCGGTGTGCCTGTCCAAGGGGCTCGGCGCACCGGTCGGCTCGGTGCTGTGCGGTTCCACCGCGTTGATCGCCAAGGCGCGGCGCCTGCGCAAGATGGTCGGCGGCGGCATGCGCCAGGCCGGTTCCCTGGCGGCGGCGGGCCTGTATGCCCTGGATCACCAGGTGCAGCGTTTGGCCGATGACCACGCCAATGCGCAGTGGCTGGGGGATGCGTTGCGCCAGGCCGGTTATACGGTCGAGCCGGTACAGACCAACATGGTCTATGTGCAGATGGGCGATCGGGCGCAGGCCCTGAAAGGCTTTGCCGCCGAGCACGGGATCAAGTTGAGCGCCGCGCCGCGTCTGCGCATGGTCACGCATTTGGATGTCAGTCGGGCCCAGATTGAGCAAGTCGTGCAGACATTCGTCGCATTTTCGCGGAAATGACAGTGCAGGCCGTCTAATTGACTGTTTCTATCACATAAACACGCTGTACCACCGGCAAAGGGCCGATATAATGCGGCCCTTTGCCGTCGCTTCGTCTGATGATGTTGCGCACTGGCCTTTGGCCGCAGCCTCCGTGGAAGAACCTAATGAAAAGCGCAGAAATCCGTGAAGCCTTCCTTCGCTTCTTCGAAGAGCAAGGCCACACCCGTGTAGCCTCAAGCTCCTTGATCCCAGGCAATGACCCAACCCTGCTGTTCACTAACGCGGGGATGAACCAGTTCAAGGACTGCTTCCTGGGCCAGGAAAAGCGCGCCTACACCCGCGCCACCAGCAGTCAGAAGTGCGTACGCGCCGGCGGCAAGAACAGCGATCTGGAAAACGTCGGTTACACCGCGCGCCACCACACCTTCTTCGAAATGCTGGGCAACTTCAGCTTTGGCGATTATTTCAAGAAAGACGCGATCACCTTTGCCTGGACCTTCCTGACCGGCGTGCTGAAGCTGCCCAAGGAAAAGCTCTGGGTCACCGTCTACGCGACGGATGACGAAGCGTATGACATCTGGACCCAGCAAATCGGTGTGCCCGCCGAACGCATGATCCGCATCGGTGACAACAAGGGCGCGCCTTACGCGTCCGATAACTTCTGGACCATGGGCGATACCGGCCCGTGCGGCCCCTGCACCGAGATTTTCTACGATCACGGCGCCGACATCTGGGGCGGCCCGCCGGGTTCGCCGGATGAAGATGGCGACCGCTATATCGAAATCTGGAACAACGTGTTCATGCAGTTCAACCGCACCGCCGATGGCGTGTTGCATCCGTTGCCGGCACCGTCGGTGGACACCGGCATGGGGCTGGAGCGCATCAGTGCGGTCATGCAGCACGTTCACTCCAACTATGAAATCGACCTGTTTACCAACCTGTTGAGTGCCTCGGCTGCGGCCATTGGCTGCGCCAATGAGAGCCAGTCTTCGCTCAAGGTGGTCTCGGACCACATCCGTTCCTGCGGTTTCCTGATTGCCGATGGCGTGTTGCCGTCCAACGAAGGCCGGGGCTATGTGCTGCGCCGCATTATCCGTCGCGCCTGCCGTCACGGTAACAAACTGGGTGCGACCGGCAGCTTCTTCTACAAGATCGTGGCTGCGCTGGTGGCCGAGATGGGCGACGCCTTTCCGGAACTCAAGCAGCAACAAGCCAACATCGAGCGGGTGCTCAAGGCTGAAGAAGAGCAGTTCTCCAAGACCCTGGAGCATGGCCTGAAAATCCTCGAGCAGGACCTGGCTGAGCTCAAGGGTACGGTGGTGCCGGGCGACGTGGTGTTCAAGCTTTACGACACCTACGGTTTCCCAATGGACCTGACCGCCGACATCGCCCGCGAACGCGAGCTGACCGTCGATGAGGTAGGTTTTGAGCGCGAGATGGAGGCCCAGCGTGTGCGCGCGCGTTCGGCCAGCTCGTTTGGCCTGGACTACAACACCTTGGTCAAGGTTGATGTACCCACCGAGTTCATCGGCTACAAGGCAACCGCCGGCTCCGCCAAAATCGTTGCCATTTATAAAGACGGCAAGTCAGTCGATGTGCTGAACGAGGGCGATGAAGCGGTCGTGGTCCTGGACCAGACGCCGTTCTACGCTGAGTCGGGTGGCCAGATCGGTGACTGTGGTTTCCTCGGTTCGACGTCCGGTCGTTTCGAGGTGCGCGACACCACCAAGACCGGTGGTGCGTTCCTGCACCATGGTGTGTTGGTGCTGGGCAACCTGGTCGTGGGTGCGCCGGTCGATACTCAGGTCGATGCCGATGTACGGCATGCAACCGCGCTGAACCATTCGGCCACTCACTTGCTGCACGCTGCGTTGCGCCAGGTGCTCGGTGAGCATGTCCAGCAGAAGGGGTCGTTGGTCGATAGCCAGCGCCTGCGTTTCGATTTCAGCCATTTCGAAGCGATCAAGCCTGAGCAGATCAAGGCGCTGGAAGATATCGTCAACGCGGAAATTCGCAGGAACAGCCCGGTTGAAACCGAGGAAACGGATATCGAGACCGCCAGGAACAAAGGCGCCATGGCGCTGTTCGGCGAGAAATACGGCGACCAAGTGCGCGTACTGAGCATGGGCGGCAGCTTCTCGGTGGAACTGTGTGGCGGTATCCACGCCAATCGCACCGGTGACATCGGCCTGTTGAAAATCATCAGCGAAGGCGGCGTGGCCTCGGGTGTGCGCCGTATCGAGGCGGTGACCGGCGCCGCGGCGCTGGCCTACCTCAATGCCGCCGAAGAACAACTCAAGGAAGCGGCCGGCCTGGTCAAGGGCAGCCGCGACAATCTGATCGACAAGCTGTCCGCCGTGCTTGAGCGCAACCGCGCGCTGGAGAAACAGCTGGAGCAGTTGCAGGCCAAGGCAGCCAGTGCCGCGGGCGACGATCTGTCGGCCTCGGCGGTTGACGTCAAGGACGTAAAAGTCCTGGCGGCGCGCCTGGACGGTCAGGACGGCAAGGCGTTGCTGGCCTTGGTCGATCAGTTGAAGAACAAGCTCGGCCGCGCAGTGATCCTGCTCGGCAGTGTCCATGAGGATAAGGTCGTTCTGGTTGCCGGTGTAACCAAGGACCTGACTGGCCAACTCAAAGCCGGTGATTTGATGAAGCAAGCTGCTGCGGCAGTGGGCGGCAAGGGCGGTGGTCGTCCGGACATGGCGCAAGGCGGTGGTGTGGATGCCGGCGCCCTGGACGCGGCCCTGGCCTTGGCCGTGCCGTTTGTCGAGGCAGGTATTTAAGGCGCTGTTAATGAGCCCATGGTTTAGTCGTGGGCTCGCTCGGTTGCTGGAAGATTCGTTTATTGGGCGCCCCTTTACGGGCTGAGGCGGCTTAGAAATGGCTTTGATCGTACAGAAATTCGGAGGCACCTCGGTCGGTTCTGTCGAAAGAATCGAGCAGGTCGCCGACAAGGTTAAGAAGTTCCGTGATGCCGGCGACGACCTGGTGGTCGTGCTGTCGGCCATGAGCGGCGAGACCAATCGCCTGATCGACCTGGCCAAGGCCATCAGCGGTGATCAACAGCCGCTGCCGCGTGAGCTGGATGTCATTGTGTCCACCGGTGAGCAGGTGACTATTGCGTTGCTGGCCATGGCGTTGAACAAGCGCGGTGTGCCGGCGGTGTCCTACACTGGTAGCCAGGTGCGCATTCTTACCGACAGCGCGCATACCAAGGCGCGCATCCTGCAGATCGACGATCAGAAGATTCGTGCCGATCTGAAGGCTGGACGCGTGGTGGTTGTAGCCGGTTTCCAGGGGGTGGACGAGCAGGGCAATATCACCACCCTCGGGCGTGGCGGTTCGGATACCACGGGCGTGGCGCTGGCAGCGGCTCTCAAGGCCGACGAATGCCAGATCTATACCGATGTGGATGGCGTCTACACCACTGATCCGCGCGTTGTGTCCGTGGCCCAGCGCCTGGACAAGATCACCTTTGAAGAGATGCTGGAAATGGCCAGCCTTGGTTCCAAGGTGTTGCAGATCCGTGCGGTGGAGTTCGCCGGCAAGTACAACGTTCCGCTGCGCGTACTGCACAGCTTCAAGGAGGGTCCGGGCACCCTCATTACTATTGATGAAGAGGAATCCATGGAACAGCCGATCATTTCCGGCATCGCTTTCAACCGCGACGAAGCCAAGCTGACGATCCGTGGCGTGCCAGACACTCCAGGTGTGGCCTTCAAGATCCTCGGCCCTATCAGCGGTGCGAATATCGAAGTCGACATGATCGTGCAGAACGTTTCGCACGATAACACCACCGATTTCACCTTCACCGTGCACCGCAACGAGTACGATGCGGCCGAGCGTATCCTGCAGAACACGGCGAAGGAGATCGGCGCCCGTGAAGTGATCGGTGATACCAAGATCGCCAAGGTATCGATCGTGGGCGTGGGCATGCGCTCCCACGCAGGTGTTGCCAGCCGCATGTTCGAGGCGCTGGCCAAGGAAAGTATCAACATCCAGATGATCTCTACATCAGAGATCAAAGTCTCGGTGGTGATCGAGGAGAAGTACCTGGAGCTGGCTGTGCGCGCGCTGCATACCGCTTTTGAGCTGGACGCTCCGGCCCGACAGGGCGAGTGATGCGATGCCAGAAAGGCGCGGCTTACCGCGCCTTTCATTTTTTTGTTGAGCGCATGTTCTTTTGCGTGGGCTCGACAATACTTAGGCGGTAGGGCTATGGCCGTCTGGTTGTAGGTCCAATGCCTTTTTTTTGCAGACTGTTGTTCCTGAAATGAATTGCGTGAGGTGAAAGGTATGTTGATTCTGACTCGTCGTTGCGCAGAAAGCCTGATTATCGGTGATGGCGAAATCACCGTGACCGTGCTCGGCGTCAAAGGCAATCAAGTGCGTATCGGGGTTAACGCTCCGAAAGAGGTAGCGGTCCATCGCGAGGAAATCTACCTGCGGATCAAGAAAGAGAAGGACGAAGAACCAAGCCTTTAATTTTTATCGTTTTTTATGTTTGCAAACGGGGAGGAACGTGGTTAATATACGCCCCGTGTTGCGGAGAGCTGGCCGAGTGGCCGAAGGCGCTCCCCTGCTAAGGGAGTACACCTCAAAAGGGTGTCGGGGGTTCGAATCCCCCGTTCTCCGCCATTATTTGCTTAGTACGTTGCAATCTGGTTTTTTCGGTAAGTTGTTGAAAATACTCGAAAAAATAGCTTTACATAGAGATTGAACGGCCTATAATGCGCGGCAACAAATGCACTCGTAGCTCAGCTGGATAGAGTACTCGGCTACGAACCGAGCGGTCACAGGTTCGAATCCTGTCGAGTGCACCATTTAAGAGTTGGTTGCAGTAATGCAGGTGACTTGGCTCCAACCAGTTGTGATCTGGTCTAAAAAGCACAATCTGCACTCGTAGCTCAGCTGGATAGAGTACTCGGCTACGAACCGAGCGGTCACAGGTTCGAATCCTGTCGAGTGCACCATACAAACAAAAAGCCCGCCTAGTGCGGGCTTTTTGCCGTCTGGGGTTTGTGTAGGTTTTATCCTGGCGCAGGCCTTTTTCGATTTTCCGTGTGTTTTCCCTTCCGGCTGTGTCGTCGCAGTTCATGGATGCAGCCAATACTCAACTTTGGCTTGCAAGCGCTTGTTCTTTCCAGTTTTTTGACGTTAAAAGCGGTTGGTCGGTGTATCATGCGCCGGTCAGCCCCGCCGGGGCTTATGGACTGCCTCCATGGACTTACCCAGTAGTTACTCAGTACCCCGCTTTACCAATCATGAATTGACTGATTGATCCTTCCGGCGCGCTCCGCTGCTGGGGGTGGAGTTCGCCTATGACCGAAGTAGAAGTAAAGAAAACACAAGAAAGCCTGCAGGATCGTCTGGCTCAAGTTATCGAGCTGCTGCAGCGCCAGCGCGTGGTCGAAGACCTCACGCACCGCCAGGAAGGTCCGCACCATGACCGCGTCGAAAACCTGGTTCACCGGCAAAATCTTGTCGAGTTGCAACGTAAGCTGGATGACCTGCACTCCGCCGACGTCGCTTACATCCTCGAAGCCTTGCCGTTGGATGATCGGCTGACGCTCTGGCAACTGGTCAAGGCTGATCGCGACGGCGACATTCTCCTCGAAGTATCCGATTCGGTTCGCGAAACCCTGATTGCCGACATGGACGATCATGAGCTCCTGGCTGCGGCCAAGGAGATGGACGCGGACGAACTGGCCGACCTGGCGCCTGAATTGCCGCGTGATGTTGTTCATGAGCTGATGGAGGCGTTGGACACTCAGCAGCGTGAGCGTGTGCGTTCGGCACTGTCTTATGATGAAGACCAGGTCGGCGCGCTGATGGACTTCGAGATGGTCACCATCCGCGAGGATGTCAGCCTGGAAGTGGTGTTGCGCTACCTGCGTCGTCTCAAAGAGCTGCCTGGCCACACCGACAAGCTGTTTGTGGTCGACTACGAAGGCATCCTCAAGGGCGTATTGCCCATCAAGCGCCTGCTGGTAAATGATCCGGAGAAGAGGGTTGCTGACCTGATGGCCAGCGATACCGTGAGCTTTCATCCGGATGAAGATGCCTACGACGCGGCCCAGGCTTTTGAGCGTTACGACTTGATCTCGGCTCCGGTGGTCGA
This sequence comes from Pseudomonas sp. 34 E 7, assembly GCF_900005715.1. Lineage (NCBI taxonomy): Bacteria > Pseudomonadati > Pseudomonadota > Gammaproteobacteria > Pseudomonadales > Pseudomonadaceae > Pseudomonas > Pseudomonas sp. 34 E 7. The sequence goes on along the minus strand of NZ_CVTX01000129.1, from coordinate 17,920 downwards.
CAAGAACGGCAAGCTGATCGGCCGTCTGACAATCGATGAAATCGTCGACTTGATTCGCGAAGAGAGTGAAACCGAAGTCCTCAACATGGCAGGTTTGCGTGAAGAGGAAGACATTTTTGCGTCAGTCTGGCGTTCGTTGCATAACCGCTGGGCGTGGCTGGCCGTCAATTTGATTACCGCGTTTATCGCGTCCCGCGTGATCGGTCTGTTTGAAGGCTCCATCGAAAAGTTGGTGGCCTTGGCAGCTTTGATGCCGATAGTGGCTGGCATCGGCGGCAATTCCGGTAACCAGACTATCACCATGATCGTACGTGCCATGGCCTTGGATCAGGTCAGTACCGCAAACTCTTCGCGTCTGTTGCGCAAGGAATTGGCGGTGGGCCTTATCAATGGCCTGGTATGGGGCGGAGTGATAGGGGTGGTGGCTTACTTGCTATATGGCAGTTGGTCGTTGGGCGTGGTGATGACCGCTGCCATGACTCTCAATTTATTGTTGGCTGCCTTGATGGGGGTTCTGATTCCCATGACCTTGGCGCGTTTGGGGCGCGATCCTGCGATGGGGGCCAGCGTGATGATTACGGCCATGACCGACAGTGGGGGCTTTTTCATCTTCCTGGGCTTGGCCACCATCTTCCTGCTCTGACCTTCCCTGCGAGGGCAATTCTGCCCTCGCCTCCCTTGCTCAAATCCCACACAAAAAAAAGCCAGCATATAGCTGGCTTCGGCTTTCAAGTGTAAATCAATTAGCTTCTGCGGCCGCCTCTACGTCGTGCGCGATCAGCGAAACGAGAGCATTTTGCTGGCGGTGGGAAAGCTGACGAAAACGCTGCAGCAGTTCGCGTTCGTGCAGTGACAGCTCCGGACTGTCCAGGCGCATGCTTAGCTCTTCACCCAAAGCACCTTCCTGAATAAGGCTCTGTTCCAGGCGAGCGATGATTTCCGAGTTCATGCTGCGATGATGATTGCGGGCCACATCGGCAATGCGTTCCCGCATTCCGTCTGGCAGACGTACGACGAACTTGTCAGCCGTACGGCTGGAATAAATTGCCTGTTTCAATGGGCGCATATATTTAACCGGTTAGTTCAGGGGAGCGGTTTCTGGAATTGGCCGCAAGGATGTGTGTTAAGACAAGGCTCACGACCAAAGTTCAACCCGAATTGCAAAGAGGCCGCATCATGCCTCAGATTTGACATTTCCTTGGCGTCAATTCTGTGACAAATATTGAACCGCCTACAGGCTTTATGCCAGCACTGATTTGCATTTTTGCGGACTGGTTGGAAAAGTTTTTGCTCGGATCGGACATTCCTGATCTTCGCGCAAACCTTATCCCGCATCGGGTTGAAGAGCTCGCGCCAGAAGCAATATGGCCTTTTGCCCTCATCTACGAGGGTAGTGGCAGTTTGCTGTTTTACTAGCGCAGGGCGACGTAAGGTAGGGCAGGGTTTGAGGCGGGGAGGGCTAGCGCAGCACGGGGTCGAATTTGATACGACGACCAATGGCGAGCGACACGATCAGCAGGCAGCCGAACACAGCGCTGGCGATAAATGCGAGGGTCGCGCTTTCCCGCATATCGTTACTCAAACCCAGTAGAGCGGTGAGAAGCGTCAGGCAAAGAAATAACCATGCGGATTTGGACATGAGTAGCGCTCTCAAAATACCCAGTGTTCGGATGCTGGGGCTTCTTGGGTGCCTTGGGCCAAGCGAATGGGCGATTGGGCATTGGCAGTCATGACCGCCAACTGTGGACGTTGCTGCAGATGGTGGGGGACGGGTTGATTGATCTGAGCAGTGTCTTGGAAATCGGCAGGCTGGAAGTGAAAGGTTGCCAGCGCGGCCAGTGCCAATGCGTTGAGGCCGAGCAAAAGGGCGCTGTTCATGATTTCTTCTCCGTATGCCTGTATCAAATCGGGTTAGTAGAAGAACTATTGCAGCTCTCGTGCCAACCTATTAGTTCAATATAAACAATGGCTTGCGGGTCAGTCGAGGTTGTGGTGCATTGCAATTTGCAATGATGGCAATTTGCTGGGATGCAATCTGCACGATGGGGCGGGGCGAGCGAATGTAGTGCGGCGCCACGTATATGCTTGCAGGATTGGCCTACGATCAAAAAGCCAACGGATGACATGACAAACTTTACCGTGGCCGTTAACATGCACGCCGTCCGTCGCTGAGCCTTTGGCCCGACGATCGCGACATGTCCCAGTAGCTCAATTGGATAGAGCATCCCCCTCCTAAGGGGAAGGTTGGCCGTTCGAACCGGCCCTGGGACACCATATAATTCAATGATTTAGCACTCCCACAACACTTCTGTTTTTGATCCGTGGGTGCATGGCGGGTGCAACGATCCGATTAGAGCCTCGCGCAACTCCTTGCGCGGGGCTTTTACGTTTATGGTTCACGCATATATGCAGGAGGCAAAATGCACCCGTTGTTAGAAGAATTAAGTAGTGAGCTTGAGTTGCTAGCGCAGGAGATTGCCGATCAATTTCCAAGTGACGAGCCCCTTTCAACATTCCAGTCGAACTGGTCCTTTCCTGGTCTCACTGGCACTGAGCTAATGAGCAAGGCGCACCGGCTCGAACGCCTTATCACTGATAGGGGGGGCGATTTTCTTGGATCTTATGAAGAGGACCTTGCGAGCTACCCTAAACGCCTGCAGTACCTCAGGAAAGCAACTGTCCCGAATATGTGGGACAACGCTTCTCAGGCGGTGCCTGCCTATGTTTTGACGTTAGAAGGCTTGGAGCAGGCTCTTGAGCCGATCCTTCTGAGCGAGCACGACCTATCGAAGAGTATTCAGCAGTCGCTTAAGAAGGTTCGAGCTATCGAGGCGCGTGTTGGCGATTTAGCTGAGAGGTCGTTGGACTTAGATCAGCAGGTAGCGCGTATCGAAAACGCCAATAGTGCAGCCGAGGAATTACCTGCCGATCTTCAGTTGCTGAAGGAGGCTAGGCAGCGGGTCGACATCGTTGTTAAAGGCGCCGATTCCGACAAGGCAGCTATCGAAGCTGCCAAAAAACGGATTGAAGAGTTAGAGGTCACAATATCAAAAGCCGCTGAAGATGCCCGGAATGTCACTGAGCTTTGTGAGCAGGCTTATGCTTCTGCCACAAGTACGGGGCTTGCGGCTGCGTTCACTGAGCGATCCCGCGCATTAGATTTTTCAATGTGGGGCTGGGTGTTTGGGCTTGTTGTCGCTCTGGGGGCTGGGAGCTTTTTCGGGTCAATTCAAGTGGAGCGGCTTGGACGAATGATCGGTGACTCGTCAGCGAGTGGCTTTTCGATCACCGTTAACCTGGTGCTAGCGGTGCTTTCTGTGGGTGCGCCGGTATGGTTTGCATGGCTGTCAACGAAGCAAATTGGACAGCGCTTCCGGCTTTCTGAAGATTATGCATTCAAAGCATCCATTTCTCGTGCTTATGAAGGTTATCGTCGGGAAGCTGCGAAGATTGATCCAGATCTGGAAAAGCAGCTCCTGAAGTCTGCGCTGTCTAGGTTTGATGAGCAGCCACTCAGGCTTGTAGAAACCGACAGTTTCGGTAGCCCATGGCATGAGTTTCTGTCGTCTGGAATCATCAAGGACGCTGCCAAAAGCGTTCCTGGCTTTATGCAAAAAGTCACAGACTTGGCGGCGTCCTCCCTTGAGCGAAAAGGAAAGATCGAGCCCCCTAAAGTTGCGTCGAACGACCCATCTCCAGTAGAGGAAGCCAAGGCCTAGTTTTGATCGCGGATTCTTAAAACTGTCGTTGTCGAGCAGTCGGCGTGTCGTGCGGTTGCTCGAATCCCCAATCCGGCGTTAAGCAACTCTCTAACGCGCCCATGCAGATCTAAGTCGATGGGCCTACCTTGGTATTTTCCGGCAGCCCTGGCCTTTTCAATGCCTTGGGCCTGACGCTGCCGGCGCTGTTCGTAATCCTTGCGCGCAATGGCGGCCATCATTTCCACCAGCATTGAGTTGATGGCCCCCAGCATCCGACCGGTGAACTCGTCGCCCTTAGTGTCCTGCATTCCCTGGTGGCTGGTCGGCAGGTCGAGCGCGACGATGCGCAGGCCCTTGGAGTCAATAGCGGCCTTCAGCTTTTGCCAATCCTCCACCGGCAAGCGGGAGAGGCGGTCTATCGACTCCACCAGCAACACGTCACCCTTGCGGGCATCCTTCAGCAGGCGCAGCAGCTCGGGCCGGTCGGCGGTGGCGCCGCTGGCGTTCTCCAGGTACACGCTTGCTATTACGTTGTTATGGTCGCTGGCGAACTGCTCGAGCGAAGCCCGGGCACGGCCGGCGTCTTGTTCGTCGGTGGAGGCTCGGAGGTATGCGCGGATGAACATGATGGGTGCCTGTATCAGTTAGGGCGTTCTACTAACACTGTCACACTTTGGGTGTTACTTATCAAGCGGAAAGCCCGAAAAAGGCAAAATAAGCCTGTATCTGGATAGGCATACGCAAAAAAATACGTATCTAACCAGCGTTTTTCTCGTATAAGTATGGCGTTTGGCTATCGTTTGCGTTGCGTGGGTATTTGGAAAACGCTTGTTTTTGTAATCAGGGAGCTGGCATGACGTTCGTCGAAGTGGTTAAAAATCGTTTTGTGGAACTAGGATTAAATTGCGAATTTGAAGGCAGTAGTATCACGGTCACCGCTGAGGATGGCTTTGTAACTGTAGTCACCGTGAGTGATGAGTGGGAGGCCAGTTATAAGGCATTTGTTACTGCGCGAAGTGTTAACTACGATTCTGAGTCTAGGCTGCTGGTTTTAAATAATTCTGTGGAGATGCAAGTTTCGCGTCTAGCTACTGCTGGCTTATATAATGAGTCGTATACACTGAAGGATAAGGGGCAAAATACCGTTACTGTTGGTGATTGCTCTTCAATATTTGCTGTGGCCTTTTTTATCTCAAAAGAATATGAGAGGTTTTTTGAGATAAGGATTAAACGTCGACTTGCGAGCAGAATAAAGCGGCGTACGGTGAAGCAGCTGTTGTTTATGCCTCAAACAGTTACTTATTCTGCAAAAGGTAGAAAGATACAGCCAAGCTTGAGCGCTGTAGCGCTACGAGTCATTGAGCGAGCACTTTTCAAACTCGCCGTTGAGCAAAATGATTGCATGGTGGTCTGGAAGCCTAAGAAGAAGCGAAATCGCTCGATATTCTGGGGGGATGTGGTCGATGACGAGTGCCTGTCGGAGGCGGATTATGATGAGACTGTTGTAAATTATTACAAGCTTGCTAAAGCGAGTCCTTTTCCGAGTCAAAGTTTCCTAGCGTTTTATCATGTTTTGGAATATCAATTCCTTAAGGTCTCAGAGCTGGTGGTTCATGATCGCTTGGCATCTATACTGAATGAGACCAAATTTCGCGCAACTCGGAATAATCTAGATAAGGTTATATCTGCAATTCGAGGGCATGATTCGCGTAATGATGAGACGGAAATGCTTCGTAACGTGCTTGCGCGATATATTTCTGAAGAGGATTTAGTCGAGTTTATAACAACTTTTGAGGAGAAGTGTGGCGACAAAGTCTACACGAAATCACGTACTTTGTTTGGGCAGAAGGACGCTGTTATTAATAAGTCGCATGCGTTGGCGAATACGGCAAAAGTTCTCAAGCAAGTCAGAAACGCAATTGTCCACTCAACAGATCGTTACAAGCGTGAAGACTGCCACATACCATTAACAGACTCTGAAAGTATCATCGAGGAATATTTGCCGATCGTTAGGTTTGTTGCGGAAAAGGTGATTTTTGGTACCGCCTCCTGAACATAGATGAGGTTTTCAAGCTTGATCCTTAGTGTGGATCAGAGTCGAGATTATCATCCCCCCCCAGCGGCGCTTACCGATGCAGATTGGTATTGGCTCGCCGCTGGCCGCGGTGTTATTAGTGCCGCCCAAGGCGTAGGGCGTTTTGGCCTACATCTGGTCTTCGGCGTAGATCGCGGCACTGATGATCGCGCCTCCTACCCGCCGCTTGCCGTAACACAGCGGTACCGGGTTTCCGGATGCCGTGGTGTTCTTCGCGCTGCCGAAGGCGTAGCCAGGCGTATTTTCTGGAGCGGCGCTGGTCTTCAGGCCGCCAGCCTGGGGGCTGAGCATTTGAATGACGCCGCCTGCGACCATGCCCACGCCAGATGCAAACAGGCCGGCTGATACTGGAGGCGCCCAGAACGTGAAGAATGACGCTGCGATCAGCACGGCGCCGATGACGGTTTGCAGAACTCCCGAGCGTTTGCTGCCTACGATTACAGGGGCAATGATGATGTCGCCTTTGCCTTGAAACCCAAGCTCGCCCTCACCGATATTTTTCTTGCCTCGAAAGACCGCGAATACAAGCCCGCGAGACTTCGCGTTAGACAGAAACCTTTCAAACCCAGGGATCTGCACTGACAGTGCTTTGATGGCCTCGGCCGGCGTTCGGACGGAGAACTGGTAGGACTTACCGAACTGCCGTAGCTGCCCGTACAGTTTGATGGTGGTGAGCGGGGCGTATTCGATTGCTGTAGCGGCCATGCGGCCTCCTATGGATTGGGCGAAGGGGTTGGAAGCCCAAGGCGAATGGGTAGTTAGCCCGCTTCGGATTGATCAGGAGACGCTTTCGCGGAGCTGCGAGTGGGCATTTTCGCCAGCCATTCCCGAAGCGCCTCGGAGCCTTCGCAGCCCGACCTCCACTTCTCGAACCGACCGGTGTACCCATTCGAATTGGCGACCATACCGCTCAGTGCGACACCGGCATTGGAGGCGGTGGCCAGCACGTCATCGTAGATCGCTAGCATCTGCTTGAGCCCTTCAATGTCTTCGGCGCGGGACGCGGCAATACCTGCGCGCGAAAGACTGTCAGCCGCCTCTGGTGATAGTCCGGAGAGCATTGGGTTTGCCCTTAGCACCGCCTCTACAACATCAGGGTGACTGCCTGCGCGCGCTTCAGCGACTAATCGCTGGCGCTCTTCCGGCTTGAGGCTACGCACAATGGCTCGTAGCTCCTGGTCGGCCAGGAAACCAACAACGTCCGAGCTAGCGCGTGGCGTGACCGCTGCAAAGCCGCTGGCCACTGTTTGGGCCAACGTGAGCATATCTTTTGCCGCCTTCTCCATCGCAGGCATCAGGGCGGGGATGATTCCATCAATCTGTTCTTTGCCCTTGCGCTCAATGGCAGCGGCGTTGAGGTCCTTGTTCTCGCGAATCGAGAGGATTTCTTCTCCGAGGTCCTTGAACGCCTCTAGCGACAAGCCCTGCAAATGGCGAACCGACTTCAGCAAGCCACCGGCCTGCCAGGTTCCTTTGGTGCCATCGGGGCGCTGAATATTGAAGGTTCTTGCCTCTACCTGGGAGTGCTCGTATTCGGAGTAATGGAGGTTGGCCAAGCCAACTTTGAGGACGGATCGTTTGCCGATTTTCATTGAGTTACCTTTTGATTGTTTGGCCGTGGTTCGGCCGGTTTTGGTCTGAGGCTTCGCTCAGGATCTCGAGTAGGGAAACGTTTTGTCGGGTGCCACCGCCGGCTGCTGCTAGGTGCAACTCATCCATAAGGGCGCTGATCTCTCGCACGTCACGATTGAATTGAGTGAGCCCGGATTGCTGACGCAGCTTGGCCACCTGGCTACGGATGTTCATGGCGGGCCTCGATGATCAGTTGGTACTGTTCTGCGACGTGGTCTTTGATGTCTTGCCCATCAGCCAATGGCGGGAAGATCCAAGCGCTAGCGCTTGGGAATGGCCGCATATCCATCACACCTACTGGAGCGGGACGGCGGAGGCTTTCAATTGCGCGGACGTGGAGAATGAACGCCTCTGCTAGATTGGCCGCGTCATAGCTGTTCATGGTGCAGAGTGGGAAGTGCATCACCGTCTGTACGCCCAGGACGGGATAGTTGAACGAATGGCCTACTGTCTTGGGGTAGTCCATCTCCTCCTCAACCGCGTCAACCCTGCAGTCCACCACCGTCAACATAACGAGCACTGTCTCTTCGTCTTCGGTGCCGATCTTCTCTGCAATTCGCTTGAGCTCGGCCCGCATCCACTTAATGCTCATTGCCGCATTCCCTCCATCTGTTCGCGGAGTTCTTCGACGGCCTTCTGTAGCTCTGCAACTTCGATAACCCGGGCAACAGCGCCCAGCCCTTCGATTAATGCTTTGCCCTGGTCGGGCGGTAGCTCGCCGGCGGCAACTGCGCGTAGGATTGATTTGGCTGCGCTGGGTAGGTCGGTATCGTCGAGCTCGAAGCACACTGTCTCGGCAGTTGGCTTGATTGGCGGCACCAGGCGTTCAAGGATCAGTCGGCAAGCCTGCATATCGCCCTTCTTGGCTGCTGTCAGAACCTTTTTTGTCACGGCGTCCGCACCTTCTGCGAGCCGGGCGCGCAGCTCCTGCGTTTGGCCAGAGCGACCACCGGGATTACCTGACTGCCCCGGCTTCCATTTGCCGGCTTTATCGCGATCAGTCATGCGGTGGGCGATTCCATAGCGATGACCGGTTTGTTTTCAGCGAGCGCTATCAGCAGGGCGGATGCTTGAACGCTTCCGTCTGCTGCGGCTTCGCGAAGGCGGCCCCAGGCGGCAGCAACTTCGGAGCGAGTTGGTTTGTGCTGGCGTCCTCGGGCGGGCTTAGCTGTGTTCATAGGTGCTGCCTCGAATGGTTTTTGAGTGGCTCAAAAACTCACATTAGGCATGATCTGATCATTTATCCAGTGCTTTTTAGGTAAACCTAATGTGCTACACATAACGGGATTGAATGGGACTGAAATAGTTGATTTTGACGGGATTGGAGAGGGTGTTTTTGTTGCAGTAAATCGAGGGTAGGCAAAGTGATACAGGGCTGGGATTTCAGCTCAGTCCGAACTCAGATTGAGGATGGAGCAGGGAGGGCTGACCTACCATTTTGGTATCTCAGGTATCCGCGCCACGTTTTGCGAGATGTGAAAACGTGGCACGGATATCTGATGCCGCGGCGTAACTACCGAGCAATCCTAGTCAGTTCAATCGGGTGTTCCTGTCATCGCAACACCTGTTCCAGCCTGCTGTCAGGTCGGTTGCGAAGCAGTGGAATGCAGTGGTATACCTCGCCGAAAAGTCCGAATTGTTATCTCACCTGCAGCTATTATCTTTTCATTTTCTATTACTGAGCACGATGCGATGCCGATAGACGATAAGAAACCAATGCCAGTGGATGGGGCCAGACTAATTCAGGATGTGGTGGCAGAACTGGGGTGGGATGCAGACGCTGCGTCTGTCGCCGAAGGGGTCCGACGCCTCGATATTGGTCTGCCGGCAGAGGACGAGTTCTCAGTAGTCTGCGCATGGCTGGGAAAATGCCAGCTAATGCACAAACTTGACCAGCAGCAGGTGCCGGTCGCCTCAAAGCAGGAATATCAGGTGCCTGATCTTATAGCCAGGTTCTCGACTCAGGCCAACCAATCTCCCATCCTGATTGAAGTGAAGTCGAAAAAGGCCAATGTCCTTTCTTTCACGCCCGACTACCTAAAACGTTTGCAGAACTATGCAGATCTGATGGCGATGCCTTTGTTGGTTGCTTGGAAATTCCATAGCGTCTGGATGCTATTCGAAGTGCGCCATATGACGAAGGCCAAAACGAATTTCAACATCACGCTTAGTTCGGCCATGCGGGAAAATCTTCTCGGTGTTCTAGCTGGCGATGTTGCGTATAGGTTTGGCGTCGGTGTTGGCTTGCATCTTCGATTCCGCAAAGACAAGCTAGTCAATACGGTGCAGACCGAGGACGGCAGCACGGAGCAATGGATGATGACAATTGACGACGTGGTTTTCACCGATCGTGACGGCAACCGCCGCAAAGACGTAGATGGTGAAGTCCAATCGCTGATTACCGCTTGGAATTTAGAGTCGCAAGAGGAGCATACCGACACCCATATTCACCTGCGATTTGTTGCAGGGAAAGAAGGTATACAGTTCGCTCATAAGGCTTTAGTTCAGTTGCTGGGTTGGGAGTCGCCGAGTGACGATCGACTGCACTGGAGAGGCTTCTTGCGGAGGGAACAGATTACTGCAAACGTTAAGAGCTTTTCCGCCGCTTTGGAGGCGGCGTTTCGGGAAAAATTTGTATCCCATATCTTCAATCAGCAACCGGAGACCATGCCGGACTTTCTACTTCCTCGTTGATCAAACCGATTATCTGAGCCGAGACAGAACATCCCGACTGTCTCGAAACAATCGAAATTACCAGAATTGGTAGTTTGACCTGGAGTCAGAGAATATCTCCGATCTGAGGGGGCCTGACCGTGTTGATTGCTAAATCATACGCGGATTTTTACACGTAGAGGCGACTCAGGGTTTAGCACCAAAATTTAAACAAAGACCGCATTTTTGCAGAATATACTGAAATGCGGTCTTTGCCCTAACTGAAGAGTTTGTCGGCAATCGCTACAGGGGCGGTGTCGCACCGGGTTCTAAATCTGAAGAGGTATTTACAACGAGGTCTTTGAGCGGCGCCTCAATGAATATTTGAATTTTGTCAGATGGAGGTTCGTAGAAGGAGACTATTATATTTATTTTATTGGTGTTGATATCTGCCTTTATTGATTTTATCGTGCTTAATAGGATTTCAGCCTCTTCTGCTGAGTCGGTTACGAATAAAATTGAAATCTTGGTAAAGTTTGAGGCGTCTCGCATGCGGAGAGATTGGTTTATAATTTTCTCCACCCTTTCTGAGTCTATGCTACTTGTGAATCTTATATCATAAGCGTTGCGCTCGTGATTATCTATTCCTATGGCGTCAAAAAAGCCATCGTCGTGTATCTCTAGGATGCTATGTCTATTTGTTAACCAGTTTTGAATGATTACGGATACGTCTTTTTTGCTTTCAAGAATGCGCAGCCTTCGTGCGAGAAAAGCTTTGTTTTCTGAAGAGACCTCTCTTACTTCGTTTAAAGCATCTTCGGAAATTTTTACTTTTAGGAATTCTTTTGCATACTGTAAGAATCCTTCAGGTTTATACATTAAAAATGACTCGAGCTTTCCGATTCTTATTGCTTCATCAATTAGCTCTGGGCGAGGACCAGTTGTTTTGATTCCTTCGAAATCAATCTGCGACCACCAGTCTTCTTTGGAGTCGTCAGTTACAAAGATTAGCTTTTTGGATGCATAAGTTTCTGCTTTTTTTAAAATTTGGCTCCAGACGATATAATCGCCATATTTTCTCTTATATATTATTCCTTCATGTATGAAATCGTCAGGTCCGTCTTTGTCCTTTCCTTCATCTTTATAGCCAGGAGGGATTTTCAGTTTATACCTGTTCTCTGCTTCTTTGTTTAAGTTGTCAATGTCTTGTTGGGATGTGTATGCAGCTCCGACTTTTTCATTGAATAATGTTTCAATTCGTTCTTTCAGTGGGTCTGGAGATGTAAGGGTTTGTTGCGCTTGCTGTAATTTATTCAGTTCGCTTAAAAAGTTTTCAGTAAGTGTTTCAAATCCATTTATAAGAGGATCTGGATTGATCAATGCGTGCCTTTTGTGCAGTCTAAGTTTTTCAATCTCTTTCGAAAGAGTTGTTTTTGATAGGTCAATGATATTTCGGATTTCAGAAAATCGCTTTCCTTGGCCAGCAATAACTTTTAAGCGGTTACGTTGAAATTCTAGTGCTACGTGGTGTGGTATCCAAATGCGTTCGGATAACTGCGCTAGGACAGTTAAGAGTTCTTCGCATGTACTGGTTTGGTATCTGTACAGGTTAAGGAGAACGTTAGTGTCAAAAACAAAAATTGCATGTTTCCAAATGTCAGCATAGTCAGCCGAGTTGTTTTGGTCATATTGTGGAAAGAGTCCTTTCATTTGCCCTCCAGGCGATATCGATAAAGCGTTCAGATTACGCTGCTAAATTGTTGCTCTGTTTGAGACAGTCCATTTCGTCCGAGTCGGACCGTTTGGTCTGACTCATCAATTTGCGACAGGGGCGTCCCTGACTCGAGCCACGGTATGAGGATGGCAAATGGCTTTCAAGGCAATTCGCGAAATTTTCGATGTCCCAGTGAGACCAAATCGTCACACAGTGAGATAATTCACTGCCTTTTCGCGTGTATGTAGGGTTTTCACCTGGCACGGCGTCGAGATACCCTGAGAAGTCAGGACATCTCCGGAGCCCCTATGTCAGTCATCGATTGCGATTACCTGCCCGACCCATCCAAGACCACATTCCCGCCCGAACTGGCGCTGCTGATCGTGCGCAAGGCTGCACCTATGGCCGAGGCGTTCGAACAGCAGGCCCTGGACCAGTTGACCAAGGACGCTATCTCAGCAATATCCGCCGGCGCCGATCCGCGCCAGGTGATCAGGCAGCTGAGATTATAACGCCCATGCCGTCCGAGAGCTCATTGCAGGGCCATAGCCAAGAATCTCTCAACGTCGTCAATCATCCCCTTCACCTCTGCAGCCGTAAATTCTTCCGGCTTGCCATGAGCCGCGCTGTTGCGAGTTCCTGCCAAGGCCGTGATTCGTTTTTTCTGAGTGGCGTTGTAAGCGTTCGCTCTAGCCAGATCGTCATTCATTTTGTTGAGGCTGCCGTGCTCTATCCCGTGCGCTGTACATAGATCGCGCAGGGTCGTCTCAAGCACAACTCCTGCAATGACCGCTGCAGCTGTTGCATACCCAGATTTGAGCAGCTCCTCGGCTTGCTCCAGTTCGCTGGTGAACACTTCTGCCTGCACCAGGTTGCGAACGCTGTTGAGGTAGCCACCTTCATAATCTTCTTTGGCTGCCAGAAAGACGGCCTTAACGCGCTGAAGCGTTTCGAAATTGTTTGAGTAGGGGCGCGGCCTCTCTGCTTCGACGAAAGCGGACAAATGATACGATTTTTCGCCACACGCATTTGATAAAAGCGACTTCGCTTTGACAGTCCAGTTGAGAATTAGGTCGGCGTTAATGTGCGGGTATGGGGATCCGCTCAGAGCGCCTTGCTCCATCCGCTTGGTCGCCTCGATAGCTTCGAGTTGCACCTCAAGTTCGCCGAACCGTTTTTCCAAAAGCCTCGTCATGTTCAATTCCCTTTCCGTCTTGGCGATTTTTCTGCATCGATACTCGCTTGCCTTCCTGTGTATTAGCAATAGCGCTGAATTTCCTAGCTGGTGTTGATTGTGGGAGCGGAACCCTTTTACGACTCCCTCGCAAAACTACCGGGATTTCAGTAGAGGCCACGCGAACCCGTGTTATCTCGGCCGTGCAGATACCCCAGATTTGGGGGATGCAATTATTTTGCACACCCCATTGCGTTACCGGTAATGCCGTGACGGTATGATTCACGTTACCGGTAATGAGGAATTCAGATGGCAGACAAACCCGAAAGCCCGAACACGTTGCGCCAGCGAGCATTCAAGGAGCGTCAGAAAGCAGGGGGCTACAAGAACACCACGGTGTGGATTCACACAGAGACGGAGCAGGAAGGCAAGCAGGCGGCACGCGATGGGAAGCCACTTGAGCCGATGGAGTCGAAAGACCCCTTGAGTTGGGCGGCAGGCTGGATCAGCGAGAAGAGTAAGCAGTAGATACGGGGAAATCCCGTATGTCGATCGGCTTAAGCCGTAGCCGATTGAATCGATGGTCCTGATTTGGGCCATCTCAAAAGAGGTGCCAAGCCGCTGCGTCAACAGCGGCCTGGCGATCACACGACGAAGCTTAGAGGCACACGTCATGCAACTTTACCAAAGTACCAGTAACACTCTTAAAGGCCAAGATAAGTCCGAATTTGACGGAGAGGGCTCGGTAGGCATGGAGGCGGAAGACTCTAGCGTCTTACGCCTGCCTATCTTCACCGACAATCAACGAACCTTAGTGGTTGAACTCATCCTGGCAGAGCGTCGCCACGCTACCCGGTGGTGGACGCACCTAAGTGAGATGCGGCGGCGTCAGGAGCTCCCTGAGTGGGTTGCGGCGGACATTGGCAGTCATGATGAGCATGACCTTCTGCTTGAGAGTAGGAAGGCCGTCAATCAGGCTCTGTTCGGCTCGGATGACCTGGGCGGCGATCAGCAATACCGCGCGGTGATGTTGGAGTAGGGCAGGTAAGCAACGAAACCTTTGCAGCATCGAGGGCACTACCCCGAAACAGGGTGGTGCCCTTTTTCATTTGTGGGCGGCGGGTGAATTCTCAGCAAGGTGGTCAGGTCGAGCTGTATGCCTCCAACCACTCATCAACACTCTGGTCCTGTGGTGGCTTAGGTGTGTGTATGGGGGAGTGAGGACGTACCTTGTTACCGTCCTCCCTTATTACCTTGTTTCCGTGGTTTTCAACGCACGTAGTTGAATTCGGCTGAAACCCTTGTAGATCGTGCTCTGTAGCAGGTTCCTTGTGCCCTGGAGTTGTGCCCTCCTTGTGCCCTCCTTGTGCCCTAAAATCGCCGACCGCGCTTGATCAGCATCGATGGTCACGTGTCGGATTGACTGCACGTCAAGGCGCTCATTGGTTACGCTGCCCGCCAGCAAGAAACTGGATAGCTTGCCCATGCATTTGTGGAACCGCTGCATCCGATCTGGCATCTGCAAACCCATGGCCAGCCAGAACTTGTAGAAGTGGCTCCGCTCACCCACACGGAACTCGCCAGCAGGAAGAGGATCACCGGCCTTGCCGCCCGCCGTGGTCCGCTTTCTAGCCAGGTCCACGTTGAAGATGGCGTATGCGGGTTCACCTGTGATCACCGATGCGAAAATTAGAGTCAAACCTGCAGCTCTGCGCTTCCCGTAGTGACCAGTGCGGTGTCCCACGTACTCGTAGGCGTCAATGCCTGCCGCAACCAATACCGATCGGCAGATCTCCCGCGCATTGGCGTTCATCCACTCAGGCGGTACAGGCTTGCCGCTCGCCGGTTGAATGACGAGCTGCCCAAGCTCAATGCTCACCGCGTCACCGCGGCTAAGTAGTTTTGTGGCTAGGCATTCCACTGAATCGACCTCCGCGTAATTCGGCTGGATAAACAACGGGCCGAAGCCCGCCAGCAGCTCGCAGGCAGGCACAAAGGACGCCGCAATTTAGCGGCGTCCTTTGTGGTCTCCGGATTACGACGCTTCGCGCATCAGGATGTACTTGGCAACGCGGTGTGGCGGCCGGCCTGGCTCAGTGGACTGATGCGTCCAGTAGGTGCGGATTTCGTGACCCTTTTTCCTGAGTCGGCGAATGGTGTTTGGTGGCTGGACAATATCCAGGTCCTTTGCGGCCTCGATGGTCGATACCGGCCCGTTTCGCAGGGCCTCCATCATCTTGCGGTCTTGCTCAGTTGAAGAATGGCGTGTCATAGTTTGCCCTTCACGTTGGTGCTATCCAGTGTGTTTTCGCTAAGGCGGTGTTCTAGCACCGCCTTGGCAATCTCCCGCGCAGTCCTGCGCAATCCCCACTCCTTATTCTTTTCGCACTTCACCGTGCGCCGACCTTTGCTGCGCGCTCGACGAACGCCTTCAGCTCGGATGCCAAAGCCAGGCGCCGGCGCCCGATCTTGAAAGTCTTGATTTCGCCTTGGGCGATAAGCTCGTATGTGGCGGAGCGAGAGATGCCCAAGATTCGGGCAGATTCCTCGACGCTCAACGACAGCGGCGCCATTTTTTGAGGTGCTTGTTCCATAGGATTCTCCAAATGCCCATCGAGAGTGATTGGGCAATGTGAGAATCCTATTGCGGTATTTGCATGTAGTCAACTGCAATCATAAGCTGATTGTGAACGCATGGACTTCGGCGGACGCAAAAGGTACGATTCGATTTATGCGTAAATTGATGAGTGCAGATGAGATGGCTAAGAACAAGCCCAACCAGGGCGCACGGAAGACAGAGACCTTGACTTTACGTCTCGACCCCAAGGTTAAGCTGATGATCGAGCTCATCTCTCGCATTCGACGACAGTCCATCACCGGCGTGGTGGAAGCTGCGATCGAGGAAATCGCTTTTGATTTAGACGCCCCGGTCGTATCGGCGGGCGAGCCATGGCCTATGTCTCTGCTGAGCGCAGTGAGCGAAATATGGTCGACAGATGAAAGTGAGCGCTTTATCCACCTATGCACCCACCTTCCTTCTCTGATTACTTACGAGGAGCAGCGGATTTGGGAAACGATTAAAGCGTCCAAAGTCTTTCTAACCGATGGCATCGAAGAAAACGCTCAGTTTTGGGATGTTCCAGGGGTTGGATACATTGACAAGCATAGCGTCCGAATTTGGTGGCCTGATTTGCTGGCTCACGTTGAGGAAAACAAAGAAAGCCGCACCATCGTGCCCTTTGAGCCGCCTCTCTAAATCAGCTCTACCGCGGCGGCCTTGGTGCCTGGCGCCAAGTGCGCGTAGCGCAGCGTCATTTTGATATCGGCGTGCCCCAGTAGATCCCGTACCGTGTTGAGCGGTACGCCGGCCATTACCAGGCGTGACGCAAAGTCGTGACGCATATCGTGCCAGCGGAATCCGTCGATCTGCGCCCGCTCAAGCAACTTGAGCCAGGCGCTTTTGATGTCCTCAAATCGACCGCCGCCCTGACCTGGGAAGACATACGTCGACTTGCTCACCTGCTTCTTCCAGGCTTCCAGCACACCAATAGTCTCCTTGTTCATCGGGATGTGGCGCGTATCGCTTGTTTTGGTGGTGGCCCCGGCGACTGTGATTGTCTTCGTGTTGAAGTTCACCGCTGACCATTCCAAGTCGAACAGCTCTCCGCGCCTCATGCCGGTATTCAACGATATCAACACCATTGGCTTCAGGTGATCGGTGAAGGGCAGTTGCAGGAGGCTTGGCATCGGCTCTTTGTTGCGGTCTGTCCGCCAAGTGTTCGCACTCTCACGCTCGACCCTCATTTCATCCTGTCGAGCGTCCAAGGCCTCATGTAGGCGCTTGGTCTCGTCGGCAGCCAGGTAGCGAATCACCCCCTTTGAATCGACTTTGAGCTGTTTCAGCTTGGCAAGCGGGTGTGTGTCGATGTACTCCCACTCAACGGCACGACTGAAAACACCACTGATCGAGCCCATTTTTCGATTCACCGTCGAGGCCTTGTTGCCGGCCTGCATCCATCCGGTGCGGATCTGCTCCAGGTCTCGTCCGGTGATCGCGTCCAGGCGCTGGGACATGATTGGGTCGAAGTTATTGCTGAGGGTGTGCTGCGTCTTCTCGTGGCCTTTGTGATGAGCCTTAAACCACGGCATATAGGTGTCGTCGATGAAATCGCGCAGTGAGGGCAGGGCTGACCCCTTACGGCCCTGGGCGATGGCCAGGGGCTCGCCGTGGGCGTGGGCATCGGCTAAGTACTGGGCGGCCTCGGTTCGGGCTAGGTCAAGAGTAAGCACGCCGACACGCCCAAGGGTGGCGTTCTTGTTTCGGCCCCACGTGACCATGTAGGACTTATGACCGCTGGGCAGTACGCGAATAAAGAAACCGGGTTGCGCGGTGTCATGCACGCGGTATGCTTTCGCCTCGGCGGCTAGGCTGCCAATAAGCTTCTGAGTGATTTTGGTTTTCAAGGGTTCGACCGTGACAGCAGGGTGGCAGCAAAAAGCACTATACCGCTCGATATTCACGGACTCAATGGGACTAAAAGGCCCAGTAATCATGGGCTTGTGGCTGTACCTGTTGGGTCTAAATTGACCCTCCTAAGGGGAAGGTTGGCCGTTCGAACCGGCCCTGGGACACCATCTTCTGCGCTTCATGTTATTGGCGTTCGCCATACACAAGACCTTCGCTCCCTTGCCTGGCCATCATCTCTCCCGAAAAGAGGGGAGGTATTCAGCTCATGGGGCCGGAAACTACCGCTTTTTGATACGTCTGGTTTGTTCTTCTATATAGAGGGACGGCGAACTGGAAGGAAATCTCCATTTTTTTGGTTTAGGCGCTTGACGCCCTTGGTGGATTCTGTAGAATTCGCCTCCCGCTTACGAGAGATCGCAAGCGCAAGTGGTTGAAGTTGTTGAAGAAATCTTCGAAAACTTCTGAAAATTACCGCTTGACAGCA